>CAZYQV010000464.1:0-5706 GCA_964649775.1 uncultured Rikenellaceae bacterium | reverse complement strand
TGTCGGCTGTGAGGACATAGACATCCAGGGAACCGGCAAGCTTTCTGATGCGCTCTCCCACGCCCTCCAGCAGGATGCCGTCGAGGGCCAGGGTGCCGTTCAGATCGAGGACGAGATATTTGAGATGCCAGGGTGTTTCCTGACCCGGGATATGCAGCTGGATCATCTTTTTTCCGTAAAACTAATGCATTTTCCTTAAAACCCGAATTCTTATACTCTCAAACCCGGTCTCCTTTTTGCTTTGTTTTCCAAAAGGTCAAAGGGGTCGAAAAGGTCGAAAAGTCGAAAGGTGGATGAAGGGGATACATCATTCATCGCCCCTTCAGTCCTTCCACTCTCTTCTCCTTCCACCATGCCAGGGCGATGAGTGCCGCCAATCCGCCGAGGAGCCAGAAAACCAGAGGCGGCACCGGCATGGTGTCGCCGCCGGCATAGGAGTGGAGCCCTGTCAGGTAATAGTTGACACCGAAATAGGTCATGATCACCGAGAAGAAGGCCAGCACCGATGCCACGTTGAAGGCGAAATAGCCCCGCAGGCCCGGGATGAACCGCATGTGGACGACAAAAGCATATACCACCACCGTGATCAGTGCCCAGGTCTCCTTGGGGTCCCAGCCCCAGTAGCGCCCCCACGACTCGTTGGCCCATACCCCTCCGAGGAAGGTGCCGACGGTCAGGAAATAGAGTCCGAGGATGAGGGCCATCTCGTTCACCTGTGAGAGCACCTCCTGCTGGCGGCCGATATGCACACGGTTCTTTTCCGTCTTCATGATGTAAAGCAGCAGGTTGAGCAGTCCTATGATCATCCCCAGTCCGAGGAAGCCATAGCTGGCCGTGATGATGGAGACATGCAGGGTGAGCCAGTAAGACTTCAGTACGGGCACCAGGTTGGTGATCTCGGGGTTCATCCAGCTCAGGTGGGCGACGAAGAGGGTGAGGGCCGAGAGGATGGCGGCGGCGGCCAGCGCGAAAGGCGACTTACGGACGAAAACCAGGCCGGCCAGCATGCCGGCCCAGGCGATATAGATCATCGACTCGTAGCCGTTGCTCCAGGGAGCATGTCCCGACACGTACCACCGGATGGCCAGTCCTGCCGTATGTCCCAGAAACCCGGTCATCAGCAACCAGAAGAAACCCGCTGTGGCCCGGCACGCTGCCGGCGTCTGACGGACAATACGGACAAAGAGGATGATCACCAGAATGAAACCGATAAGGCCATACCATGAGGCGAGCTTGCTGAAGATATCCGTTTTCATGTAGAAAACTTCCATTTTCACTTTGGCAGGGGAGGGGATGATTTCCCCGCCGTTCGCGACCTGGAATTTCTTCAGACTTTTCAGGATCTCTGCCGCCCGGGCTTCCTGGCCGGTAGCGGTGGCTGCCGCATACCACTGCCGGAGAATGTTGCTGACAAAAACCGAGTCTTCACGGGAGAAATGTCCGGATACCTCCGCCGGCGTGTACCAGTGATGGTCGGGATCGTCCCGTACCGGGAAAAAACGGAAAAAACGACCCGAATAGACCATATAACATACGTTCAGCCGTTCATCCAGCTTCATCACATCCTGATCCAGTTTGCTGCGGTCTGCCGGTTTTTTCCGGTAAGCCTCCTGCACATATTTTTTCAGCTTGTATTCGAAATGGCTGGAGGGGTCGAAAAAATCCTCGTAAGCAGCATATTTTTCCGGGATCCCCAACAGTTGCGGCAGCAACTCGCCCGATACACGGATCATGCGTTCCCGCTGCCATTCCCTCGGGTTGAAATACATTCCCAGTACCACCTGTACGGGAGAGAATCCTTTGTACTTCTCTTTCCGGGCCACCTTTCTCATCACTTCCGAGGCAAGACTGTAAAAAGGTTTGATACGACCGCCATGGTCCTGTACCAGTACCGTCTCAAAATCTGCGGCCATGGCCGGAGAGACGGTGGTTGCCTTTCCGGCCGGAGAGGTGCCACCGGTGGCAGCGGAGAGTGTCTGCGTCATGCCGGCCGTCAGTAATACCAGCAGAGCGGCAGCCGCTTTGGTTCCCGATACGCCTGTCCGGCGTGCCAGCAGCATAAAACGACTCTTTTTATGGAAGATCGCCAGTACCATTCCCAGGGTCATCAGCAGATACCCCAGGTAGGTGATCGTAGTACCGGCTTTGTCGTGGTTGACCGAAAGGATCGTCCCCCGCTCATCGGGATCATAGGATGACTGAAAAAACTTGTATCCCTTGTACTTGAGGGTGTGGTTCATGTAGATGCGGTAGGGCATCTTTATGTTCTCCCGCTCATCGATCAGCACCACCTCGCTGGCATAGGAGGAAGGGCTCTGAGAACCGGGATAGCGCTCCAACTGAAAATCTTTCAGGTAGAGGGAGAAAGGCAGCTCAAGCATGTTCTTTTCATAGGAAACTGTCAGGGAAACCTCACCGAAACGGGCCGTGGCCGGACGATGACTGTAGGGCCCCTCCTCATAAAAGATCAGTTTTTTTTGTCTCTCTCCGTCATCTGCAAGAAAAATGAGGATATTGGGCATCTTCCTGTAAAAACGGATGGAATAGATCTTCCCGCCGAAAAAGACCTTCCCGGAGAAACGGGAGTTATTTTCTTTGAGGGGCCAAGAGAAGGTCTTCTGCTCATCTCCTTTTTTCAGCATACCCCGGAGCATCATTCCTTCCAGCACGATTCTGTCGGAGGTCTTTCCCTCGCGGATGTGCATCGTCCCCTCATAACTGATATAACGTGTGATGGCAGCACCTGCCAGGATGAAAAGGAAAGCAATGTGAAACAGAAAGACTGAGAATGTCCTCTTCCACGTCCTGTAGAGGATCATGTTCCCCGCAAGGTTGACGGCCGTCAGCAGCCACAGGATCTCAAACCACCAGCTGCCATAGACCAACGCCCGTGCCGTGGCCGTGCCACGACTGCTCTCGATGAAGGTGGCAACAGCCATGGAAAAAGCCAGGGCCAGGAATAACCCTCCCATCAGTTGGGGTGAGACCAGAAAGCGGAGTATTTTCTTTGTTATGGTTCCTTCTTTTTTCATCTTTTTTAAAATGCCTGCAAGGTAATAATAAAAGAAAAAACAGGCATGACAGGGGATGGGTAACATCTATTCCCTGTTTTTCATTACCTTTGCGCCCTCATAAAGGGAAGGAATTTGTTATCATGCAGTCAATCAGAAATATAGCTATCATCGCCCATGTCGACCACGGCAAGACGACCCTTGTCGACAGGATCATCCAGGAGTGCAATGTGCTGGATCCCCGCAAGGACCACGGTGCGCTCATCCTCGACAGCAACGATCTGGAGAAGGAGCGGGGCATCACCATCGTCTCGAAGAATGTCTCGGTGAGGTACAAGGGCGTCAAGATAAATATTATCGACACACCCGGCCATTCCGACTTCGGCGGCGAGGTGGAGCGGGTGCTCCGCATGGCCGACGGCGTCCTCCTGCTGGTGGATGCTTTTGAGGGCCCCATGCCACAGACCCGTTTTGTGCTGGGCAAGGCCATCGAGATGGGTCTCAAGCCCATCGTGGTCATCAACAAAGTGGACAAGCCCAACTGCCGTCCCGCCGACGTGCAGCAGGATGTCTTCGAGCTGATGTTCAACCTGGACGCATCGGAGGAGCAGCTCGACTTTGAGACCCTCTTCGGCTCGTCCAAGGAGGGCTGGATGAGTCACGACTGGCAGGAGCCCACGGACAACATACGTCCTCTCCTCGACACCATCCTGGAGGTGATCCCCGAGGCGCCTTACCGTGAGGGGCCCCTGCAGATGCAGATCTCCTCGCTCGACTACTCGAGCTTCGTGGGGCGTATCGCCATCGGCCGCGTCTTCCGCGGCGACCTGGCGGCAGGGAAAGAATATCTGTTGCTCAAACGCGACGGAACACAGAAAGCGCTGAAGGTGAAAGAGCTGTATGTCTTTGAAGGGCTGGGGCGTGAGAAGGCCGGCGGGGTGCGCAGCGGTGACGTCTGTGCCATCGTTGGACTGGAAGATTTTGAGATCGGAGACACGCTGGCCGACCCGGAGCACCCGGAAGCCCTGCCGCGCATCCATGTGGATGAGCCCACCATGAGCATGCTCTTCACCATCAACACCTCGCCTTTCTTCGGCAAGGAAGGGAAATACGTCACGTCGCGACAGTTGCGCGACCGTCTCTTCCGCGAGATGGAGAAGAACCTGGCCCTGCGCGTCGAGGAGACGGCCAGCGAGGATGCTTTCCTCGTCTACGGCCGCGGCGTGCTCCACCTCTCGGTGCTGGTGGAGACCATGCGCCGCGAAGGGTATGAGTTCCAGGTGGGGAAACCCCATGTCATCTTCAAAGAGATCGGCGGCAAAAGACACGAGCCCATGGAGATCCTGGTCATCGACGTGCCGGAAGAGTTCGCCAGCCGCGCCATCGACCTGGTCACCCAGCGCAAGGGCGAGCTGAAGATCATGGAGCCCAAGGGCGACCAGATCCATCTGGAGTTCTCCATCCCCTCGCGCGGCATCATAGGCCTGCGCAACAACCTGCTCACGGCCACCGCCGGCGAGGCGGTCATCGCCCACCGTTTTGAGGGGTACGGTCCTTACCGCGGCGATATCTCCACGCGCAGCAACGGCTCGCTCGTATCCCTCGAGACGGGCCAGGTGCTGGCCTATGCCCTCGACAAGCTGCAGGACCGCGGAAGGTTCTTCATACGGCCGGGCGACAAGGTGTACAAAGGCCAGGTGGTGGGCGAGTATACCCGCAACAGCGACCTGGAGGTGAACGTCCTGAAAGGGAAGAAGCTCACCAACATGCGGGCGGCCGGATCCGACCAGGCGGTCAGGATCGCCCCGCCGGTGCGTTTCTCCCTCGAGGAGGCCATGGAATATATCCGCGACGACGAGTACCTCGAGGTGACCCCCGCCAGCCTGCGCATGCGCAAGATACCTGCCGGCAACGGCATGGGAAAAGGCTGAGACATCCCGCCGGAGAACCGTTTTTTTCATTAACTTTCGGAAAATGATCCGGAAGAGATGAAAAAGATCCTGTTCCTTTTTCTGTTCCCGGCACTGGCATTCCTGCCCCTGCGGGCCCAGGAGCCGCTGCATGTTACCGACCCCTGGCTGCAGCTTCCCGCGGATGCCGCTGATCCCCTGTATACCACCTATGCTGCAGCCATGGAACGCTCCCGGTTATAT
Organism: uncultured Rikenellaceae bacterium; assembly: GCA_964649775.1. Lineage (GTDB taxonomy): Bacteria > Bacteroidota > Bacteroidia > Bacteroidales > VadinHA17 > DRPN01. The sequence goes on along the minus strand of CAZYQV010000464.1, from coordinate 542 downwards.
GGCGACAAGGCATACAAGATGGTCTGTTACGAGCCGGACCAGCCGGTGTATTACGCCGGCGACCAGGCGGGACGCTTTTATGTTTTCTGGCTCGCCGACCGCCTGGCCCTGCACCGTGCCGAACGCTTCGCCACACCGCCGGTGGTCACCGCCTCTTTTCCCGATATGAACATCGTCGAATACGACCTGCTGCCGGGACTGCATGTGCAGCAGACCTTCCTCGTCTACAGCTCCTCGCTGGCGGTGGTGCGCCTCCTGGTGGAGAACCACAGCGCCCTGCCCCACGAGGTGGCGTGTTATCCCGTCCTGGAGCCCGGCCGCGATTCGGTGAAGGTGGTGCGCTACGACAGCTTGCACCATGCCTGCATCACAACACACTATGAGACAAAGAAAAGACTGATCAGCAACCTGTATGCGAATGCCCCTTATCCTACCCATGTGAGGGACCTCTTCGCAATGGGGGAGCAGCCCCGGTCGGTTGGGGCTTATGGCGGCGGGCCGGACGATCTGTATCTCGCCCTCAAGACCGACTGGTATGCGGC
>CAZYQV010000463.1:0-3453 GCA_964649775.1 uncultured Rikenellaceae bacterium | reverse complement strand
TGCGGTCATCCCGGTAAAATTTTCCCGGCCCGAGAGGATGCTGTCCCCCCCGGTATGGATCTCTCCGGAGGCATTGTAAAGACCCATCCTGATAAAATGATCGTCAGGGTCATTGAAAGAGATCCTGTAGATCCCGCTTCTTTCGGCCGGGGTGAACTCAACAGTGGTTCCGTTGTCCTCGAAGGCGGTCTTGTAGTAATAGGGAGTAAGCACTTCATCACGGTATTCGTACCGTTTGTTCCAGATCGTTTCGTCCACGGGACCGTTCACCGGCATAAAAGCAAATACCTTATGTGACCTGTGGGATGTCAGGGTGAGGAAGAAATTATGGATCTGGTCGTCCAACTGATCTTTTCTGTCGGGGAATACCCTGACCATACTGTTGGGCCGATGTACTGCCGGTCTTGTGGGTTCGAGGATGACTCCCACACTTCCGATGGCAGGATCTATGAAGCTGACTAGATCCTCCTTTTGGTCGTTACACGAGACCAGAAAGAGTATAATAATAGCCCAAGAATATAGGTTCGAGTATCTGATCATAACAGAGATATCACTTGATCCGGTTTAAAGCCGCAAACCACTGTCTGAAGGAAGAGGACTTTGTTTTGTTTCTGCTTTTCCGGTGAGATCATTGTATAGGGATCGTATGGGGGTCGATTCTAATGGCTTTATTCCAGTTATATTTGGCTTCGGGAAGATCCATCAGAGCCCCGACACGGACGTAATACTTCGTTCCGGTGGTGAAGTTGCTTAAAGGCATCCAGAGTGTTTGTATCTGGTCGGGATCGACGGACGTGCCAATGTTTTTTTCAAAGAAAAATTCATGAAGTCTACGACCTACATTGGGGTTTTTATCCACGGAGAGCATGATTGATTTTACCGCGACACTGGCTACTGGATCGATCGTGAATTTTACCACCAGGTATTCCTTGTCAGAGGCGGTCATGGTCTGGATGCTCACATTATTTATTCTGGCATAGGGCCGTACCCGAAAGTCATAGTTGTTATCGCCTTTCCGGATGGTGATATCCACAGTGTCGGGACTGAAAAAGTTCCCTCTTGTCGGGATCATTAGGTATTCTCCTGAGAACATCAGGTTATTCCTGAAGGTTCCGTCTACCTTAAAGATAAGTCTTTGTATTTCGGGTGTATTATAGCCCAGTTCAATGTAGTCGATGGTAGATCCGTCGATGATGTCCTGGGGGATGGTGTCGCCTGTCTCTTCATCGATAATGGCCCCATGGAACTGTGCGTCCGGTCCGTCATAGTTAAGTAGTTCACACGAGCTGAGCAACAGGGACAAAACGAAAGCGGTGTAAAAAACAACATTTGTCTTCATAATGCATATGGTGTTTCTGTTCTATTTCTGTTAATACTGAGGATTCTGGATCAGTTTGTTGGTTGTGGTCCCTCCAATGGGTTTGTAATATGAGTGTTCATAGAAGGTCCAGGTCAGTGTGCCGGTGACTTTCTGTCTCACGAAAATATATTTCATCGATCTGAGGTCGAAGACGGGAACCAGTGCGTGGCGGTTTCTGTTATTGAATTTGGTATGATATTCTCTTCGCCGGATGAGATCCCAGTATCTTTTGTTTTCAAAGGCAAGTTCTATGCGTCTTTCCCGCATGACGTTCTCCAGGGACAGGGGGATGTTGGTAGTGTGGCCGGCACGATGGCGGAGGTCGTTCAGATACTGCTCTGCCTTGGCGGGATCGCCTTGTCCGCTTTCCACGACTGCCTCCATATAGTTTAGTAGGATCTCGGCATAGCGCAACTCGATCCAGTCGTTGGTGCAGGAGGCCCAGATGGCTTTGGGATGAAAATTCTCGTCGAGGTATTTTCTCATCAGAAAGCCGCTGCGTGTGTGTGTGGCAGCATGCAGGAATCCGGAATATGCATTGGGGTCGGCAGCACCAAAGGAGTAATAGGTTTTATCTCCGATGGTCTCCTGACCGGCACCTTCGATGACGGGTGTTCCGTCGGTTTTGATAATCCCTCCCTGGATGATGATCTGTGTTCCTTTCCAGGTGGACATGGGGAGGATGACCGTGGCTTTCAGCCGGGCGTCTTTGTCTGCAAATATGTCGAGCGGGTTGTCGAACTCCAGATAATCCCGGGAAGGGTTGTAGCCGGCGTAGTTGTTATAATCCCCGTCAGTGGTAGTGATGATGGGGGCGCTTTCTCCGGGGGCCGAATAACTTTCATAAGCGTCCACCAGCTCGATGATGGGGTTAAAGCGTCCGGCGAAAGGCCAGGATTCTTTGGTCTGGTTTGTCTCGCCCCAGAGCTGGAAGGCATGACCATGGTCCTGCATAGTATATCCTCTGATGAAGATAACCTCTTCGGGAGCATTGTCGGGGTCTACAAACATAAGCCTGTAGTTCTCGGCGGCTTCGTCGGGGGTGGATGGATCAGGCATGTACAGGCCGAACAGTTCCGAGTTGATCAGTTCTTCCGAAGCATGGATGCATTCGAGATAGTATCTTTGGGCATCTTCCTGTGTCATGCCGCCCACCAGCTTATTGTCAACGGCTTCGCCTGACAAGGGGGCACGATCCCAATACTTGGCGATGGAAGCTGCATGTAATGCCACGCGGGATTTGAGAGCCAGGGCTACCCATTTGTTGGCCCTTCTTTTGTCGAGATTATCGTCATCCAGTTTGACGATGGCTGTGTCCAGGGTGGATAGAATGAAATCCCAGGTCTCTTTTTCCGGGCTTCGGGGGATATACAGGGTCGGAGGGTCGTTCGGGTTTCCTATCTGGGTGATGATGGGGACGCCCCCATACAGTTTGGCCAGTTCAAAGTAAGTATAAGCACGCAGGAAGCAAGCCTCCCCAAAGAGTCTGTCCTTTTTTTCCTGGTTGATGGAGAGGGTGGGAATGGCATCAAATAACATATTAATATCCTTGTTCAGCCGATATCCGGGGTCCCACCAGAAGAAGCCCCACGGGCCGGGGTCAACGATGTCGTATTCCGAGTTCACAGCTTCGTCCGTGAAGGTGAGGGGGAACAGACCGGCATTGTTGGATCTGAAATTAAAGGATTGCATATAAAATGCTTGCCAGTTGAAATCTTCGATAGGTGTCTGGAAGTAGAGATTGGCCATGAAGGCTTTTATCCCTTCTTCGGAGGAGAAGAGTGCATCCGCACTGATCTTGTTGGTTGGATCAAGGTCTAAATAATCTTTACATCCGTATAGTCCGGCCAGGACAAAAATAAGTATGAGGCTATATTTTTTCATTTTCTAGGATTTAAAAATTAACATTTAAGCCGAGACTGTAAGTGGCCATAATGGGATAAGAGAATCCTGTGGATTCTCCCCAGAGTGAATGGACATTGGATTCCGGGTCGAAAGGCTTGAGAAACGAGTCGGTCAGGGTCCAAATATTATAACCACTGACAAAAATGCGTACCTTTTTCAGTCCTACTTTTTTGAGAATGTTTTCCGGG
>CAZYQV010000462.1:0-2554 GCA_964649775.1 uncultured Rikenellaceae bacterium | reverse complement strand
TATGGGCTTTCGGCCTGGTAACGCTCCGGCGCGGGAAGATACACCGTCAGGAGGGTGGCGGCGGACTGATGCGGAAGATGGCAGCCTACGGGATGAAGAGTGAGCTGAGCTATTTCATACAGTTCCTCAACTACCGCCTGGCCTATTTCTTTATCTCCTCCTGGCTGGGACTCTCCCGGCTGGGACTCTTCTCCGTGGCGGTGGCCGTCTCCGAGGCCGTATGGATCATAGGCAAGAGCATCTCGGCCATCCTCTATGCCGACGTGCTCAATGCCTCCGACCCCCTTGAACGCATCGCCATGACCAGGAAAGCGGCCCTCCAGGGCTTCCTGCTCACCCTGCCGGCACTGATCCTCCTGGCTTTCGTGCCCGAGAAGGTGTACCTCTTCCTCTTCGGTGCGGAATTCCACGGCGTACGCATGATGGTCCTCTACCTCATGCCGGGCATCCTGGCAGTCGCCGTGGCCAACATCATCGGACACTACTTCTCCGCTACGGGGCAGATGAACATACTGATCATAAAGTCCTCTCTCGGATTGACCGTTACCGTCGTTCTGCTGGCGCTCTTGCTGAAAAAGTACGGCCTCGTGGCCGCCTGCCTCACCATCGATATCACCTACCTGGTCATTCTCGCTTACCTGGGTATCCGCTTTATGAAAGAGGTGCGGAAAGTGAAAGAGGTGCGGAAAGTGAAAGAGGGCAGCGGACAGTGATAAGCTTTGCTGTGTTCGGGAAGATTCTCTATATTTGAGAGAAATCAGAAAAATCAGGATAATGTTTATAAAAGGTCGTCTTCCTTTGCTGCTCATTGCTGTCCTTGTCCTGTCTTTTTCCCACCTCTCCCGGGCACAGGTGAACAATTTCCTTTTCAGCGGATACATGCGTTCGGGCTTCGGACTGGACGGTCATGGCCATCCCATGGATGTCTTCCGGGCTCCCAATGCCGAGGCCAAATACCGTCTCGGCAACGAGGCAGAGGCATATATGGAGACTCTCTTCGGTTACAAGACGAGCGACGGGGATAAGATGAATCTGGAGACTTACGTACGTTTTGCCTTTGTCACCCCCACGAGCAAGAGCAACGCTTTCACCACGACGATGACGGTACGGGAGGCCTACGTGCGCATGGGCGGCTTCCTGCCCCGCCAGAAAGAGCTCACTTTCTGGGGCGGTCAGCGATACTACAACCGCTATGACAACCATCTGAACGACTTCTGGTACTGGGACATGAGCGGCTTTGGCGGCGGTGTCGAGAATATCGCGCTGGGCAGCAGTGTCAGACTGTCGGTGGCCATGCTCGGCGGATCCATCGACGACCTGCAGTCCAACGGGAATGTCTATCCCGAAGATTATTTTGTGCTGAACAAGACCACTTTCGATTTCTACCTGCACGACATCAACTGGCTGGGAGGGAAGGTGGCTTTCACCTTCGACGCCTCCCGTTTCACGGGCGATACGGTCGTGACCAACGAAGGTCCTTTCCTGGTGGAGAGCAGCTTCGGCTGGTCGGCAGGCCTTTTCTATGTATATACTTTCCCGGAAAAGGGGGTGAACACCTTCAACATCTTTTACGGCCGGGGAGCTGCCGAGAACTACAAGGCCACCATGGTGCGCCCCATGGGCCTGATCATTCAGCCCGACGACCAGATATATATCAGCGACATGCAACGCTTCCGCGTCATGAACGACCTGCGCATAGACATCAGTGACCGTTTTTCACTGATGGCCGTGGCGATCTACCAGAAACTTGACAACGGCATGAAAACCCGCAACCACCTCGACTGGTTCTCCATGGGTCTCCGGCCCTTCTGGCACTTTTCCCGCTATTTCTCGCTGGTGGGAGAGATAGGCATGGACTACTCCCGTCAGGAAGGTCTGGAGAGCGGCACCCTGGGCAAGTTCACCATCGCCCCGCAGCTCTCACCCCTCAACAAGCTGCTCAGCCGTCCCGCCCTGCGGGCCTACTTCACCTGGGCCGTCTGGTCGGACGAGTATGTGGGCATGATCGCTCCCCACTCTTTCCCCGACCGCAACAACGGCATCTCCGTCGGCATACAGATGGAGACCTGGTGGTAGCAGATTTATGCCTATCTTTGTTCTCCTGAAAAAAAGGAATTACCATGGAGATCAGAGCAGAGATCATCACCATCGGCGACGAAATACTCATCGGACAGATCGTCGACACCAACTCGGCCTGGATGGCTGAAAGACTGAACGGCATCGGCGTGACCATCCGGCAGATCACCACCATCTCCGACGAAAGAGAACATATCCTCAGCGCCGTGGACAAAGCCCTCGGCTGCTGTGATATCGTCCTGGTGACGGGTGGCCTGGGCCCCACCAGCGACGATGTCACCAAAAAAACCCTGGCCGAATACTTCGGTGCACATCTGGTGCTCGACGAGGCAGTGCTGGCCTCCGTCGAGAAAAGACTGGCCGTACGCAATATACAGATGACAGATGTGATCAAAGGCCAGGCCTATGTGCCCGACAAATGCAGGGCTTTCGTCAACGAGTGGGGCACAGCCCCCGGTATGTGGTTTGAAAAAGATGG
>CAZYQV010000461.1:0-3304 GCA_964649775.1 uncultured Rikenellaceae bacterium | reverse complement strand
GGCATGGAGCCGGCCAACAATGAAGGATGGCGTGTGAACGCCCGTGAGATCAGGGAGGAGGGGGTCGTGTACCGCGACAGCAACGTCACCGTCGAGGCCTTTCCCGTGCAGCACGGCACCTGGCCCAACGCCTGGGGCTACCGTTTCACCACCCCCGACAGGGTGATCGTCATCTCGGGCGACACCCGCCCCACGGAAAAGATCGTGGAATATGCCCGCGGCGCAGATATCCTCATACATGAGGTGTACAGCCAGGCGATGTGGGAGAAAAAAGATGATTTCTGGAAGAGATATCATAAACAGAATCACACCTCCACCCTTGAGCTGGGACGTATCGCCGCACAGGCCCGCCCCCGCCTGGTGGTGTTATACCATATCCTGTCATGGGGCGCTGATGACGACGATCTGCTGAAAGAGATCGCCCGGGAATATGACGGCAGGGTGGTCGTCGGGAAAGATCTGGACGTGTTCTGATGAGCAAGACTACCCCCTGAGCTGTCAAGGAGATGAGGCTTTCTCTCACCTTTCAGGTCTTTTCATTTTTTGATCACCTTCCTGACCACCGGTCGAGAGCCCCCGGGACGGACGGTCACAAAATAGATCCCTGCCGGAAGGTCGCGCATGTTGTATTCGAACACGGAGGAATGGTATCTGCCACGATAGAGCCGCATGCCGGCACTGTTCGTGATCACCACCTCACCAAGGGGCGTATGGTCCGGCATACCAATCGTAACAATATCTTCCAAGGGATTGGGAAACACCTTCACCTCCGGATACCTCAGCACTCCGGGAACGACACCACTGAGGACCCCCAGGTTGAACGTGTCCGTGTCGAAGGCCCAGGTGATGCCTTCGTCGTTTTCCACCCGCAGACGGTAATAATAATCCGCATCTGTAGCCAGATGATCCAGGGGGATCTTCAGCGTATCACTCTCCAATGACGTGAGCGGCACCTCTACCGCCTGTTCCCAGAAAGGATCGATCTCCTTGTCTGCAAAGATCCCTTCGGTAAGAGCGTATTGTTTGCCGTAATACAAAGTCATCCGGGGATTTGAACCGAGATCTTCAACAACGTAGCGGACGATCACCGACGAATCGCTCACATATTCTGGTTTGATCACATGGAATATCGCCGGCATCGTGTACAACTCATCCACATATTCACCCTGCAGATAGAAAGGCAGCGCTGAAGGGTTGCTCAACCGGATGATCCCCGGGTCACCCCGGGAATCAAAAAAACCGCCCATTTTCATCACGAACCTGTCACCTTCGCTGTTGGTGGTCCATTCCTTATAACTGATGGCTGCATCCGAGTTGTAAGCGGGATCGATCCAGTCAATGACACTCCAGGTCCCGTCATGCTGCATCCGCCAGCCCCGGTATTCGACCACACGCTGACGGTGGCCGGTTCTTCCCACATCCGGTGCTCCCACCACCTCTACGAAGCCGCCGGTCGTTTTCATATATCTGGGCGGATCGTCCCTGTTCAGCTTCTTCCCACAGCCGTACAGTCTCCAGTGTTGACTGACCGGATCCAGGTAATAACACCAGAAAGTGTTGTATTTCTCCCCGGGCTGTTTCCTCACCGCCAGGGTGTATGTGGCTGTCCGGATCCCCGCATAAGGATTGAATCCGCGGGGTTTGACCCCCGTCCCTTCGTGGCCGTACTGTCCAAAATAGTTGCCGGCCCCTCCCACCGCCACCAGGTGGCTCAGCTCATCATGAGGGGGCTCCGGATCATCAGCACTGTAGGACCATAACGAGAAGTTCAGTTCCGTGAAAGAGCTGTCCTGGATGGGCGCGCCGACGTAACCGAACTCGGTGGTCATCACCTGATAAGACCAGTACTGCGAGGTAAGGATGTTCATCTCGTAAACAGTGATCTCGGTGTTCACATCGTTGTCGCTCAGGAAAGTGGCATGAATGGCTGCAGGTCGCCACCGGCGCTTCCATACCTCAGCGCCCTCAAGCGCCGAGCCGGAGAGCTCCAGCCGCTGGATCTCCCCGAAACTGGAGGTGGTAGCATGGGTCTTGATCCTCAGCTTGACCTCATGCGTGCCGGGAGTGGTGATGTTGAACGTGACACTGCCCTGGAACTGAAAGTCCTGCAGGTCAGACGTAGCCGACACATGCAGATCCTGTTCCTGATCATCCACATACACAGTGACCAGCTGGTTGTCCTCTGCCGCAGCGATCCCGGCGACCAAAGCAATGTTCAACGAACCCGGCTGAACATTCTTCAACCCCCAGACGATCGTGTCTGTCAGTTTCTTCCAGTTCCCGATTCGCTCATAGTGTACGTTATTGTTGTACGGATCGGTAACCGTGGTCTTGCCATACAGTTTCAACGTCCCCTTCGGGGAAAAAAAACATTCGTTGGGGGTGAGGGTAAGGCTCTGACCATAGACGTCGGGCACAACCGCCACCATGATGATCAGAAGTATTTTTCCCGGATGTGTTAACAGATTTTTCATCATAATAAGTTTTTTAATAATACACAATCTATAAAAAACGGGGCACACGGATTACGTTGCAAAAATCATCTCTTGCCAGCAATTACCGGGACGAAGATAAATCTTCTGTCCCGTATGGCAAAATATACCCCGGCGGAGAGGCTCTGTGGTTCGTCTCCGGCGGGTCGGGCCTCTATATGGTTAAGGATATGCACTTCGACGAAGAGGGATATATCTATCTTACCGGCACGATGAATGACAGCTGCGCTTTGCTCTACTTAGCCGGCGGCGAAGGAGGGCATTGGTCACCAAACATCTCCGGTCTGCTGAAACACAGTTTTGAAATACAGCTCATAACCGGCAACTCTGGAAAAAGCAGGAACAACATTCGCCCGTGATACCTCTCCGGATAATAAGAATCTTTCAACTCAAAAACTCTCAAACCATCAAACGGCACAGCGGTTATCAAACACCACCTGTCTCTGTTAGGATTCATGCAAAAATCAAATTCACGGATTCTTTTGAGAATATACTATTTTTATATACATTTGTAATATACAATCTACAGACCATGAAAAACGTATCACTCAAAATAGACGATTCCATTTTCAGGGAAACGGAAAAAATTCTCTCGCGGATCAAAAAACCGAGGAACAGATATATCAATGAAGCCATCGCTTATTATAACCGGATCCAGAAAAGGCTGATACTTGAAAAAAAATTAAAAAAGGAATCCGAACTGTTAAAAGAAGATTCCATGAATATTCTCAAAGAATTTGAACAAACAGATTATGCCGATTAAGCAGTTCGAGATCTGGATCGCAGATCTAAGTCCTCAAATCGGAACAGAA
>CAZYQV010000460.1:0-4927 GCA_964649775.1 uncultured Rikenellaceae bacterium | reverse complement strand
GGGACGGTTTTGTCGACCTCTCCCTGTTCGTCAATGAGTACACGGATATGATCGAGTTCGTTTTCGGCATGTACCCGCCCGACCCTTCCACCGCTCCCAGTCTGAAATATGTGGGTTTCAAAGCACTGAATGTGGAGCATGCCCGTATCACGGGCCTGGAGCTGCAATTGCATGTGGAGAAGAAAAGGGGAGATCTGACCCTCGCGCTGCACGGCGGGTATGTCTTCCTGAACCCCGTGGACCTCAACCTCCCCAAAGGGGAAGGTCATGACAATATCCTCAAGTACCGTTATCGGCACGGCGTGAAAGGATATGCCCAGCTGGGCTATCGCAACTGGTCGACAGGCATATCGCTGGTGTATCGCAGTTTTATGGAGCGGGTCGACTCGGTATTTATCGATCCCTTCATCGGCAATCTGATCCTTCCCGGATACCCTGACTACCGGGAGGAGCATACGCAGGGGCAGGTGATCGTTGACTATCGTGCGGGATATACCTTTTACAAGGCTCTCCAGGTGTCGGTGATGTGCAAGAACCTTTTCAACAGGGAATACATGGGCCGCCCCGGCGATCTGCGGCCACCCCGGACCCTTGAGCTTCAGGTCGTTCTGAGATTATGACATACCCTTTCCCTTGCCGATTTACTGTTTGAGGTAAAGCAGTTTTTTTCGCTTCTCTTCCAGCTCTTTCAGCTCCTTTTCCAGTTTCTTGTTTTTTTGGGAAAGGTCTTTTAACTCCTTTCGTGCTCTTACGAAATCCGAAAAAGGGTTGAGCATTCTGAGCCATTGGATGAACTTCCTCCGGGGCATTATAAAATGTTATTTGTCACAAGGTTACGAATAATTCTTAAAAAATGCAAAATGCCCGGCGTTTACCGGGTGGTTTCCTTGGAAATTATGTTACTATTTTTTATATTTAAGATGTTCTTAATGTTGCCCGGAGCGTTCCAAATTTTAATCATTCATATTAAAACTTTTGCGTTATGGGCAAACTAAGCGGTATCTGGCTGGACAGTGAAAAAGCGTATGTGATCACCCTCATTGACGGACGTCCGGCCATAGAGAAGATCGTGTCTCCTGTGGAGACGCGCGTGCGTATCGAGGGAGAGAAAAAGCAATATTCCCGTCTGGGAGGGATGTATGTGAACCCTCAAAAAAAGCGGACCAAACGGCAGGAGCAGCAGTTGAAGACCTATTTTCACCTGATCACGGAGCGGGTGAAAGATGCAGATGCCATCTATGTCTTTGGTCCTTCCAATACTCCCAGGAGATATTACAAAGAGTTGCTCCAGCATAAGGACCTGGCGCCGAAGGTTGTTGGTTACGAGAGTGAGGATCATCTGACGCGCAACCAGATGATCGCGCGGGTGAGGCAGGTGTATGCGGAGAAAAGAATGCTGGTCTGATCTGCAGACCCCCTTTTTATCCACCCGGTACGGCAGTACCGGGTTTTTTTATCCCTGATTACACGTCAGGAAGACCGGCCGAGCTGAACTGATGCGTTGGCCGGGATGAATTCCGGTTTATTCATCTTCTTCTTCTGTTTTTTTCCACAGGTCGGGGCGTATCTTCCGGGTTTTCTCCATGGCTTTTTCCATGCGCCACTGCTCGATCTTTTTGGGGTCGCCCGAGAGCAGTATCTCCGGCACCTTCCAGCCCCTGAACACCTCCGGGCGGGTGTATACGGGAGGTGCCAGCAGATGGTCCTGGAAAGAGTCGGTGAGGGCCGAGGTCTCATCGTTGAGCACGCCGGGGATGAGACGCACCACCGCGTCGGTGATGACGGCAGCGGCCAGCTCGCCGCCCGAGAGGACATAGTCGCCGATGCTGATCTCCCGTGTGATCAGATGATCGCGGATACGCTGGTCGACACCCTTGTAATGTCCGCAGAGGATGATCAGGTTCTCCTGCAGGGAGAGGGTGTTGGCCGTCTGCTGGGTGAAGGGTGAGCCGTCGGGGGTGACGTAGATGATCTCGTCATAGTCGCGTTCACCGCGCAGCTTGTCGATGATGCGAAAGACCGGCTCCGGCCGGATGACCATGCCGGCACCGCCGCCGTAAGCATAGTCGTCGACACTCTTGTAGTTGTTGTCCGAATAATCCCGCAGCGTGTGAACGACGATCTCGACGATGCCCTTGTCGCGGGCCCGCCGGACGATCGACTGGCTGAGCGGACCCTCGAGGATCTCCGGAACGACCGCTATGATGTCTATGCGCATGATGTAACCTAACTTTTTTGAAAGATAATAAATTATTCAGCAGGGGGAGAAGAGGGTTTTAATTTTTGATGAGGACAGAATCCTTTCCCAGATCTATCACAGGGTTGAAACTGTCCGGTTCTTCCGGGGGGATGCGTGTGTATTCCGCTATCTCGGTCATCTTCATGCCGGGGAGGTAGTCGGTGAGAAGATAATAGTGGGTGAGCCGGTCGGGCAGGTTGTATTTCAGATAGAACTTATCCGGGTTGCTGAAGATGGTGTAAGCCGAGGCCTCTCCTTCTACCTCGGGGAAGAGGGTTCGGAAAAAATAGCCTTTCTTCCCCGAAAGTTTTTTGAAATATTCCCGCCGGTTCAGTCCTGTCATGTCATACGTCCCGAAGGTCTCTCCTTGTCTTATGATGGCCACCACCTGCTGGGGCAGGGACTCTTCCTCAAGATAGGTCCCGTTGCTCATATAGTGCTGCCGTCTGACTTTCAGTCGCCAAAGCCCTTCTAGGGGATCCAGCTGGTCCCGGTGTGTGAAAAAGTATTTGTTGAAAGCTTCCTGGTTGTGGAAACGGGATGAGTCGGCCGCAGGATAGGACGATACGTTGGAGAGACTGACACCCTCCAGTTTCATGTTCTTGCCGATGATGTCTATTTTCAGGATGTTCCTTTCAAGGGGAGGGAAATAGAGCTGAAAGGTGAAAGCATCGCCTTCGTTCATGACGATCTTCGTCATCCTGGGACAAATGGAGATCTTTTTGGCCATGACCAGGAACATCCTCTCTTCCCTGCCCGAGGGGGTGATGAAGGTGGCTTTGTCGACACAAGCCCAGTTGCCTCCCTCCACACCGGGAGATTCGGGATAGAAGATAAAATCCACGATGGTGAAATGATCATTCACCTCCACACGCATGATCTCCGAATGCTCATTCCTGCCGTGATGATCCACTTCGGGGAAAATGGTCACCTGTGCCGGCAGCAGAGTGAGCCGGATGAACAGGAGTGCTGTAAAAAAAAGATGCCTTCTCATGATCATGCCGTGATGTATGACAATAATACTAAAAAATCTTCAGTGACATTTCGGAGAATTGATCGTTATCTTTATCTTGGTGCTGCGATAAGAGTGATCCGTTATGGAACCGGTGCTTTATATAGGTATGGCACAGTCTTTCTTCGCAGGGCTGATGATCGCCACCAAGAAACCCCAGCAGCTGCAGGACCGTGTGCTGGCAGCCTGGCTTCTTATGATCACTGCCGAGATGGCCTTTGCCCTGGGGAAGACCTATTACAACCAGCTGCTGGCCTTCACCTTCATCCCTTTTACGTATGGTCCCCTTCTCTACCTGTATACCCGTTTTCTGACGGGCGAGTCCACACGTTTCCACTGGAAATGCTGGCTCCACTTTGTCCCTTTTCTCCTGTTCTTCGTGCTCACCTTTGTCTACCGCAGATGGGATGTGCTGCGCATAAGCGATTTTTTTGAAAGAGACCGTTTTTTCTGCCTGCGCATGCTCTATTCCGTGTCGTTCATAATCTCGATCACTGTCTACAGTGCCCTCTCCTTTGTCCTGATCAGGAAATACCAGAAAAAACTGGGAGACATCTATTCCTATACCTCCGACAAGATCACGCTCAACTGGCTGAAAGGGGTTTCCATAAGTTTTTCAGTGACTTACCTGGCGATGTTCATTGCCGGGGCTTTTAATATCTTCAACCGCACCTCCTCGCCCGATCCCCTGCTTTTCTCCTATATCGGACTGACCCTTTTTGCTTTTGCCTTCAGTATATACGGGTACAAACAGCCGCAGATCTATAAATATTACGGTATCGGGGAAGAGACGGCCCCCTCCGGAGCCGGCAACGGGAAGGTGAAGAACGCGCAGGGCAACGGCAAATACCGGCGCTCGGGGCTGAAGGAGGCGGAGGCGAAGGAATACCTGGCCCGGCTCCTCCGGATCATGGAGGAGGAGAAGCCGTATCTCAATGGAGAGCTCTCCATCAATGACCTGACCATGCGTATGAACATCCCCAGGCATTATCTTACACAGATACTCAATGAAAAACTGGGGAAGAACTTCTATACTTTCGTCAATGAATACAGGGTGAAGGAGGTGATCAGCATGATGAACGATCCGCGCTACCGTAACTACACCCTGCTGGCCCTGGGCTTTGAGGCCGGCTTCAACTCAAAATCCTCCTTCAACAACATCTTCAAGAACTTCACCGGCATGACCCCTTCGGAGTACCGGGAGAAGATGAGGAACGACGAAGGATGAGCCCTCCTTTGCGTTAAGTTTCGGCGGACAAGGCGATGAACGTCGCATCTCAAAATTTGATTTTCCTGTGTCCAAACCGTGCGGATTGTACCTGTTGGGGGTCTTAACCGCGTGAGCAGGACGACAAAGCGTCCCCCGTCCCCTATATTTTATCAGGCCGGCTGGCAGATTCTCTGCCGGTCTGTATCAAAAAAAGGGGATATCATGAAAAGAATCGTTGTGATCCTGTTTTTCCTCTGCTTTTTCTTTGCTGGCGGCCATGCCCAGCTGTTTGAGGAGATACAGGGGGGTGGCGGGAGCAGGAAAATAGAGCTGAACGGATATGTGAGAGGGGTGGAGTGGGCAGGCGAGCAAAAAGGTTCCTCGTCGTGGGAACAGAGAGCCCTGTACAGCGAGGGGGCGCTGAAGCTCAAAGCCGGTTTTGGAAAGAGGGGGGATGCTTTTATGG
>CAZYQV010000459.1:0-4108 GCA_964649775.1 uncultured Rikenellaceae bacterium | reverse complement strand
TCCAGACGGATCAGTTGCAGAAGAGAGAGGTTCTTTCTGAACCTGACCAGGATATCGATGTCGTGTGGTCTCTTGCCTTCTTCCAGATATGACCCGAACAGTCCGATGAGTTCGGGATCATAAGAGATAAGCTGCTCAATGATAATATTTTCAATATCTTTTTGCACCATAAAACAAAATTACGGAAAATATCCGGTGATGCAAAGGGATATTCGGATTCTGACAGATCCTGTTGATACAGATGCGAAATAAATACAAGACGGGATAAAACGTATATCCTGAAACTGCGGGAATACGGAAAACCTGTTTTTCATCCTCTTGTTCTTTTGTGCCGTTAATTGTTTATTTTTGCCCTGCAAAATATAGAAACCATGGACATTCCTTCGAAATACGATCCCTCGAAGACCGAGGACAAGTGGTATCGGTACTGGATGGAGCGGGGGTTTTTCCGTTCGGTGCCGGACGAGCGTGAGCCGTACACCATTGTCATCCCGCCGCCCAATGTGACGGGCGTCCTACACATGGGCCACATGCTCAACAACACCATCCAGGACATCCTGGTGCGGCGCGCCCGCATGATGGGCAAGAACGCCCTGTGGGTGCCGGGCACCGACCATGCCTCCATCGCCACCGAGGCCAAGGTGGTGGGCATGCTGCGTGAGCGCGGCATCCACAAACGCGACCTCACACGGGAGAAATTCCTCGAATATGCCTGGGAGTGGAAAGAGAAACACGGCGGCATCATCCTCGAACAGCTCAAGAAACTGGGGGCCTCGTGCGACTGGGAACGGACGAAGTTCACCATGGACCCCGACATGTCGGCCAGCGTCATCCATGTCTTCGTCGATCTCTATAAAAAAGGATATATCTACCGTGGCAAGAGGATGGTCAACTGGGACCCTTCCGCCAAGACGGCCCTCTCCGACGAGGAGGTGATCTATAAGGAGGTGCAGTCGAAACTCTATTACCTGCGTTACAAGGTAGCGGGCAGTGAGGACGAATACATCACCATCGCCACCACGCGTCCCGAGACAATCCTGGGCGACACGGCCGTATGTGTCAACCCGGAGGATGAACGCTACAAAAAACTGGTCGGGAAAAAAGTGCTGGTGCCGCTGATCGACCGTCCCGTGCCGGTGATCGAGGATGACTATGTGGACAAAGAGTTCGGCACCGGCGCGCTGAAGATCACGCCGGCGCACGACGAGAACGACTATGAGATAGGCAGGCGGCACCACCTCGAGACGGTGGACATCCTCAACGAGGACGGCACCCTCAGCGAGGCGGCGCAGCTCTATGTGGGGGAAGACCGTTTTGTGGTGCGCAGGAAGATCGTGAAACAGCTGAAAGAGGAGGGTTACCTGGTGAAGGAGGAGGACTACACCAACAAGGTGGGTTTCTCCGAGCGCACCGACGTGGTCATCGAGCCACGCCTCTCGCTGCAGTGGTTCCTGCGCATGAAAGAGCTGGGACAGCCGGCCCTCGAGCATGTGATGAACGACGACATCCGCCTGGTGCCGCCCAAGTTCAAGAACACTTACCGTCACTGGATGGAGAACATTCGCGACTGGTGTATCTCGCGGCAGCTGTGGTGGGGCCACCGCATCCCTGCCTGGTACGTGAAAGGCACCGGCGACTATGTGGTGGCAGAGAGCGAGGAGGAAGCCCTGCGCCTGGCGCGGGAGAAGACGGGCAACGACACCCTGCAGGCGGGAGACCTGCGCCAGGACGAGGATGTGCTCGACACCTGGTTCTCCTCGTGGCTGTGGCCCATCTCGGTGTTCAACGGCATCCTCGAGCCGGAGAACCCCGACTTCAAATACTACTATCCCACCGACGACCTGGTGACGGCGCCGGAGATCCTCTTCTTCTGGGTGGCGCGCATGATCATCGCCGGCTATGAGTATGCCGGCGAGAAACCTTTTAAGAACGTCTATCTCACGGGCATCGTCCGGGACAAGCAGCGCCGCAAGATGTCGAAGTCGCTGGGCAACTCGCCCGACCCGCTGGAGCTGATACGCAAATACGGCGCCGACGGGGTGCGTGTGGGCATGCTCCTCTGCTCGCCGGCCGGCGGCGACCTGCTCTTCGACGAGAGCCTCACCGAGCAGGGCCGCAACTTCGGCAACAAGATATGGAACGCCTTCCGTCTGGTGCAGGGCTGGCAGACCGGTGACAACATCCCGCAGGAAGCTCCTGCCGCCGCGGCCGTCACCTGGTTCCGCAACCGGCTCAACGAGACCAAGGAGAAGCTCAACAAAGAGTTCGCCTCCTACCGTCTCTCCGAGGCGCTGATGACGGTGTACCGTCTCTTCTGGGACGACTTCTCCTCGTGGTACCTGGAGGCCGTCAAACCCGCCTTCGGCAAGGCGATGGATGCGGAGACGAAAGCCCGGACCATCGACTTCTTCGAGGAGCTGCTGCTCCTGCTGCATCCTTTCATGCCCTTCATCACTGAGGAGATCTGGCATCTCATCCGGCCGCGGCAGGAAGGCGAAAGCATCATGGTCGCCGCCTGGCCGGCGACAGGAGACTTTGATCCTGCCTGCAGCGACCGTTTCGAGCGCACCAAAGAGGCGGTGACACAGATACGGTCCATCCGCAAGGAGAAGAACATCCCCGTGAAAGAACCGCTCACCCTGCTGGTGCGATCCTCACGCGAAGAATATGACGACCGTTACCTGCCGGTGCTGGAGAAACTGGGCAATATTGAAAAGGTGGAGTTCATCAGCGATAAGCCGGAGAACGCCCTCTCTTTCATCGTCAGGGCCACCGAGTATTACATCCCCTTCGAGGAGAAGATCAATGTGGAGGAGGAGATCCGCAAGCTGGAGGAAGAGCTGAAGTATGCAAAAGGTTTCCTGGCCGGTGTGATGAAGAAACTGGGCAACGAGCGTTTCGTCGCCAACGCACCGGCACAGGTGGTGGAACGGGAGAAGCAGAAGAAAGCCGATGCGGAGGGGAAGATACGGGCGCTGGAGGAGAGACTGAAGGAGTTGAAGGAGGACGGGAAGCTTGAAGCTTGATGCTTGAAGCTTGATGCTTGAAGGGGCGATTAAGCGATTAAGCGATGATGCGATGAGGCGATATGCTCTACGCTCTACGCTCTACGCTCTATGCTCTACGCTCTATGCCCTACGCCCTACGCTCTACGCCGCAACTCACAACTCCCAACTCACAACTCCTCTTAATCCACCACCGCTTTCAGGCTCATGTCGAGGCTGGTGATCTGGTGGGTGAGGGCGCCGACGGAGATATAATCCACTCCGCAGAGGGCGTAGGCCCGCACATTGTCGAAGGTGATGCCGCCGGAGGACTCGGTCTCGAAGCGTTCGCCGATACGTTCTACAGCGGTGCGGGTATCTTCCAGTGAAAAGTTATCGAGCATAATGCGGTCGACGCCTCCGTGGGAGAGGATGCGGTCGACACTCTCCAGGTCGCGGGCCTCGATGACGATCTTCCAGGTACGGCCGGTCTTCTCAAAATAATCATGCACGGCGTCGATGGCCTTCTCAAGGCTGCCGAGGTAGTCGATGTGGTTGTCCTTGATGAGGATCATGTCGTAGAGGCCCATGCGGTGGTTCTCGCCGCCGCCGATGCGCACGGCCTCCTTGTCGAGGAGACGCATGCCGGGGGTGGTCTTGCGGGTGTCGAGGATGCGGGCCCTGAGGCCTTTCACCTGGTCGACGAAAGCACGTGTCTGGGTGGCGATGCCGCTCATGTGCTGCATGATGTTGAGGGCCAGGCGTTCGCCCAGCAGAATGGAACGTACGTTGCCCCGCACCTCGAAGACGATCACCCCCGGACGCACATATTCACCATCCTGCACATGGATGTCCATCTCGATCGCAGGGTCGATCAGCCCGAACACCTTGCGGGCCACATTGACCCCCGCCAGAATGCCGTTGTCCTCGATCAGCAGACGGGCCGTGCCGTGGGTCCTGTCGGGGATACATGCTTCGGAGGTGTGGTCGCCATCTCCCACGTCTTCGAGGATGGCATTGCGGAGAAACCTTTCAAGATCATCCATTTTCTTTCTCTATTCTTAACTGTAGAATGACAGACTTGTTATTGTCCGGCTTGATAAGCAGGTAGATGCGGTAGGTCT
>CAZYQV010000458.1:0-3645 GCA_964649775.1 uncultured Rikenellaceae bacterium | reverse complement strand
CTTCCTCTACGAGATCAACAACGGCAAGCAGGTGGACATCGGCGACAAGGTGATCGTCATCGGCGGCGGCAACGTGGCCATCGACGCAGCGCGCGTGTCGCGCCGTCTGGGTGCCGACGTCACCATCCTCTACCGCCGCCGCGTGCAGGATATGCCGGCCGACTGGGAAGAGATCGAGGGCGCCGAAGATGAAGGCGTACACATCATCCCGCAGGCCATCCCCGTGAAGTTCCACGGCGACGATCAGGGTCGTCTCAAGGCGGTCGAAAACCTCCTGGCCGAGATGGTCCCCGACGACAAGGGAGGCCGTCCGCGGCCCGTACCCATCGAGGGCAGCAACACCACCATAGAGGCTACGGCCGTGCTGGGCGCCATAGGCCAGCAGGGCGACTACAGCTTCCTCGAGGGTGAGTTCGCCGAGAAGGTCAAGATCGAGCGGGGACGCTTTGTGGTCAACGAGAAGCAGCAGACCACCGATCCGAAGATCTTCGCCGGCGGCGATGCTGCCAACCGCACCGCCGACGCCATCAGCGCCATCGCCGACGGCTTCCGCGCCGTGAAAGGCATCGAAGAGATGCTGTTGGGAAGCAAGAAAGAAGGATAAACCCAAAATACACACAAAAAAAGCGGGGGTCCCGGACGGAACTCCCGCTTTTTTTTATGCCGTGAATGACGTTTACATACTGTCGATGATGGCATTGAGCGTGGCGCTGGGCCGCATGGCTTTTTCCGTCAGCACAGGATCGGGCAGGTAATAGCCGCCGATGTCCACGGGCCTGCCCTGGGCTGCCAGCAGCTCAGCCGCGATCTTCTCCTCGTTCTCCTCGAGCGCCGCAGCCACCTTCTCAAAGCGTGCTTTCAGCTCAGCATCCTCGTCCTGGTCGGCGAGTGCCCGTGCCCAGTACATGGCCAGGTAGAAGGTGCCGCCACGGTTGTCTATCTCGTTGACCTTACGCGAAGGCATTTTGGCGTTCTCAAGGTATTTGCTGATGGCCTCGTCGAGGGTCTCCGCCAGGACGGCCACCTTCCGGTTGCCCGTCTTCTCAACGATCATCTCGAAGGAGGGCACGAGGGCACAGTACTCGCCCAGGGAGTCCCACCGCAGATGACCTTCGCTGAGGAACTGCTGCACATGCTTGGGTGCCGACCCGCCGGCGCCGGTCTCGAAGAGGCCGCCCCCGCTGAGCAGCGGCACGATGGAGAGCATGCGGGCGCTCGTCCCCAGCTCGAGGATGGGGAACAGGTCGGTGAGGTAGTCCCTCATCACATTGCCCGTGACGGAGATAGTGTCCTCGCCGCGGCGTATGCGCTCGAGGCTGAAACGCATCGCCTCGACGGGCTTCATGATCCGTATGTCGAGGCCGGTGATATCATGTTCTTTCAGGTATTTTTTCACCTTGGCGATGATCTCGCGGTCGTGGGCCCTTTGCTCATCAAGCCAGAAGATGGCCGGCGAGCCGGTGGCACGGGCCCTGCTGACGGCCAGCCGCACCCAGTCGCGTACCGGCAGGTCCTTGGTCTGGCACATGCGGAAGATATCGCCGCGGGCCACCGGACGCTGCAGCAGGATATTCCCCTCCTCATCCACCACACGCACCGTCCCCGGCGCTTCGGCAATGAAAGTCTTGTCGTGGGAGCCATACTCCTCGGCTTTCTGGGCCATGAGCCCCACGTTGGAGACATTGCCCATGGTGGCAGGGTCGAACTGGCCGTTGCGCTGGCAGTCCTCGATCACCTCCTGGTAGATGGTGGCATACGAACGGTCCGGGATCATGGCAATGGTGTCCTGCAGCTGACCCTCTTTGTTCCACATCTTACCGCCGTCGCGGATCACCACCGGCATGGAAGCATCGATGATGACATTGTTCGGGGCATGCAGGTTGGTGATGCCTTTCGAAGAATCGACCATGGCCAGGGAAGGACGTTCCTCATAGACGGCGGCAATGTCGGCCTCTATCTCTGCCTTTTTCTCTGCCGGCAGACGGTCCAGTTTCTCCAGCAGGTCGGCCAGACCGTTGTTCAGGTTCACGCCGATCTCTTCCAGCTCCTTTTCATGTTTTTTGAGGGCATCCTGATAATACACGGAGACACAATGTCCGAACATCACGGGGTCGGACACCTTCATCATCGTGGCTTTGAGATGCAGTGAGAGCAGACCACCCTCTTTCTTCGTCTCGTCGATGGTCCTGGCATAGAATGCCCGCAGGGCCTCCACCTCCATCCTCGTGGCATCGATCACCTCCCCTTCGAGGAGGGGCAAATTTTCCTTGAGTGTCTTCACATTGCCCTGCTCATCGACGAACTCGATCCTCACGTTCTTTGCACTGTCGAGGGTCATCGAGATCTCGTTCTCATAGAAATCGTGATCGTCCATGTGGGCCACACGTGTGATCGACCCTTTCTCCGGCCAGGGTTTCATCATCTTATGGGGGTGTTTCTTGGCGAACTTCTTCACAGAGGCAGCGGGACGCCTGTCGGAGTTGCCCTCCCGCAAGACCGGATTGACCGCCGAGCCCAGCACCCTGGCAAAACGGGCCTGCAGGGCTTTCTCCTCCTCGTTTTGGGGTTCTTCCGGATATTCGGGTATGTCGTACCCTTTTTCCCGCAGCTCCCTGATGGCACTCTGCAGCTGCGGCACAGAGGCACTGATATTGGGCAGTTTGATGATGTTGGCATCCGGTGTCTTCACCAGCTGACCCAGTTCGGCCAGCGCATCGGGCAGCTTCTGCTCATCGGTAAGATGATCGGGGAAGTTGGCGATGATCCTTCCGGCCAGTGAGATATCGCTGGTCTCGAACCTGATCCCGGCACCACGGGTAAAAGCTTCCACGATCGGAAGCAGTGCATTTGAGGCCAAAGCGGGAGCTTCGTCCGTTTTCGTCCAGATGATTTTCTGATCAGCCATTTTTTTCCGTTTTTAATATTTTATTATTCTGATATTCAGCTATTGAGACATTTCTCTCCTGCCAGTCCAAATTTAACCCAAATTCTTCAATAGAAAAAAGAAATATTCAGCAGCACTTTTCCCTGCCCCTCTCTCTCCCTGCCTCCATCACCTTCATGGGATACCGGCGAAGCAGAACTACGTAGCCGACTACGTAGTTAACTACGTAGTTCAGTTTTCATCACAAACAACATATCTAGCTAAATATAAATATATTACACAGCTATACATCAAACAATACTAATCGTACTTTAACACTACTTTTACAAAAGTAGTGATCTCTCCATTGGGAGAAGCCCGTACTGTAAGGGTTTTGGCGGATGGACTATTTCTCCAACCCGAGGGCTTTCATCATGTCGTGGTAGATCGCGGTATTGTCCTGTATTCCGCCGAGACGGCAGGCGCCGGGGCCGAAGGCGAACACGGGCACCATCACGGCCGAGTGGTTGGTGGAAGTATAACGGGTCTCCACATATCCTTCCGCCATATCCCCCCCGCTGACGGAGAGGCCACCTGTCTCGTGGTCGGCCGTGATGATCACGAGGGTATGTTTGTCGCGTGCGGCGAACTCCAGGGCTTTGCCCACAGCCCTGTCGAAGTCGAGCATCTCGGTCACCAGGTAGGGCGTATGGTTGCCATGGCCGGCCCAGTCGATCTGGGATCCTTCGACCATCAGGAAGAACCCTTTCTTGTTTCGACTG
>CAZYQV010000457.1:0-3165 GCA_964649775.1 uncultured Rikenellaceae bacterium | reverse complement strand
TGCTGTTGATGCACAGCTTGGCGATGTTCACCAGGTCTCCCAGGCGGCAAAGCATCCTGTTGGTGAAAAATCCGGGGTCTTTAGGTGCCAGGATGATATTGTCGAAGATGAAGTTGTGATAGACAAAAGCCACGATGGCCAGCGCAAACACGGCGAGCGTGGCACGGATAAGGTGCCAACGCAGCTCTTCCAGGTGTTCCAGGAAAGACATTTCATCGGGGTTCTTGCGCTTTTTTGCCATTTTCTATCTCCGCTGGTATGAATTTTTCAGATTACAAATAAAAGAAACTTCTCAGAATTAAGTTTTACTTATTTGAAATTAAAATGTATCTTAGTATATTTAAAGGTTAAAGCATTAAAAATTATTATTTTTGCAGGCTTTTTAAAAAAAGGAAAATTTGAGAGAGAAAAGATGAGTGTGAGTGCTGAGATCTCATTGTCGGAATACCTGAAGCGGTATTTCGGCTTTGATACATTTAAGGGGAACCAGGAGGTGATCATCCGCAATCTTCTGGATGGGAGGGATACTTTTGTGCTGATGCCTACCGGCGGGGGCAAGTCGTTATGTTACCAGCTGCCGTCGCTGATTCTTCCGGGCACTGCCATTGTGATCTCGCCGCTCATAGCGTTGATGAAGAACCAGGTGGATGCCATGCGCAACTTTGTCAGTACGGAGGACGGCATCGCACATTTTCTCAATTCCTCGCTGTCGAAGGCGGCCATCCAGCAGGTCAAGCAGGATGTGCTGGACGAGAAGACCAAACTGTTGTATGTGGCGCCGGAGTCGCTCACCAAGGAGGACAATGTGGAGTTCCTCAAACAGGTGAACATCTCCTTTTATGCCATCGACGAGGCACACTGTATCTCGGAGTGGGGGCATGATTTCCGGCCCGAGTACCGGCGCATACGGCCGATCATCGAGAAGATAGGCAGGGCTCCGGTGATCGCTTTGACGGCCACAGCCACGCCCAAGGTGCAGCATGACATCCTGAAGAACCTGGGCATCCTCGATGCCAATGTCTTCAAGTCGTCGTTCAACAGGCCGAACCTGTATTACGAGGTGCGGCCCAAGCTGAATGCCACGCGGGAGATCATCAAATACATCAAGGCCAACCCCGGTAAATCGGGGATCATCTACTGTCTGAGCCGCAAGAAGGTGGAGGAGCTGGCGGAGACCCTCCAGGTGAATGGCATCAAAGCGTTGCCTTACCATGCCGGCATGGATTCGGCCACCCGTTCGGAGAACCAGGACAAGTTCCTGATGGAAGAGGTGGACGTCATCGTCGCCACCATCGCTTTCGGGATGGGCATCGACAAGCCCGACGTACGTTTTGTCATCCATTATGATATCCCCAAGAGCCTGGAGGGGTATTATCAGGAGACGGGCCGTGCCGGTCGTGACGGGGGCGAGGGGCGTTGCATCGCCTTCTACAGCTACAAAGACATCCAGAAACTGGAGAAGTTCATGCAGGGCAAGCCCGTGGCCGAGCAGGAGATAGGCAAGCAGCTGTTGCTGGAGACCACGGCCTATGCCGAGTCGGCCGTATGCCGGAGGAAGATGCTGTTGCATTATTTCGGAGAGGATTATACGGAGGAGAACTGCGGCACCTGTGACAACTGCATCCATCCGAAGAAACAGTTTGAAGGGAAAGAGTATGTGGTAAAAGCCCTGAAGGTGATCATGGCCGTCAATGAGAAATTCAAGGCCGATCATATCGCCAACATCCTGAGCGGAAGGGCCACCTCGGGTGTGAAATCCTACCGTCATCACCATCTCGATGTTTTCGGGATGGGGAAAGAGAAAGATGAGAAATTCTGGGGTGCCGTCCTGCGGCAGATGCTGGTGGCTTACCTCATCGAGAAAGAGATCGAGAACTACGGCCTGCTGAAGATCACCGAGAAAGGGCGTGACTTCCTTAAGAACCCTTTCTCTTTCATGCTGGTGGAAGACCATGATTATGAGTCGATCGACGAAGACAATGCTGCCGCCTCGGGGAAAACGGCGGCCGTCGATGATGAGCTGCTGAGCATCCTCAAGGACCTGCGGCGCGACATCGCCCGCCGGAAGAACCTGCCTCCCTTTGTGATTTTCCAGGATCCTTCGCTGGAAGACATGGCCATACAGTATCCCGTCTCGATCGACGAGCTGAAGAACATCACAGGTGTGGGACAGGGAAAAGCGATGCGTTACGGCAGGGAGTTCGTCGAAGTGATCAGGAAGTATGTGGACGAGAAAGAGATCATACGGCCTTCCGAGATGGTGGTCAAGTCGATCGTCAACAAATCGGGCCTGAAAGTATACATCATCCAGAGCATCGACAGGAAGATCTCACTGGATGATATTGCCAGTGCCAAGAACCTGGAGATGAATGAACTGTTGAGCGAGATCGAATCGATCGTACACTCCGGTACCCGTCTGAACCTCGATTATTATATCGATCAGGTGATGGATGAGGAGCACCAGGAGGAGGTGTTCGACTATTTCCGGGAAGAGGCGGAGGATGAGTCGGTAGAGGCTGCGCTCGAGGCTTTGGGAGAAGATGAATACACGGAAGAGGACATCCGTCTGATGCGGATCAAGTTCTTCTCGGAGATGGGCAATTAATATTTTTTAAAAAAAATCGTTCAGGGGGGCTCATTAACCCTTAAAAATAACTATTTTCAGGGTGTATAAACCTGTAAGAATCCGTGTTCCGTAAAGCGATTTTTTATCTTCTGATATCTCTGGTGCTGCCGGTTTCCGCACAGAAGAAGCCGGTGATCACATTTTCGGAGAACGAGGGCCTTTCCAATGATCTGGTGCGGGTGATCCTTCTCGACCGGAACGATATCCTCTGGGTAGGTACTGACAATGGTTTGTCCCGCTACAACGGTTATCGGTTTATCAATTACAGCAGGAAGGAGGGGCTGCCCGGCAATATGGTGTGGGGCCTGACGGCCGGGGCGAATGACTCGCTGTATGTGGCCTGTTATACGGACGGTATCGCCCTCATGCATGAAGGACGGGTGATAAAGGTGTGGAAATTTCCGGACCCGGCGGTACGGAACACTTTCCGGAACCTGTTGTATGATGAGGCGAGTCACAGTGTGGTCGTGGGTACCGATTATGGTATTTATCTCCTGAAAGATTCGGTGTTTCACCGTGTGAGCAACTATCCCTATACC
>CAZYQV010000456.1:0-2604 GCA_964649775.1 uncultured Rikenellaceae bacterium | reverse complement strand
GAGGTGCATCTCCCGGAGCCGCCGGAAATACTCCGTCTGTTCTTCGGAGAAGCGCTCTTTTGCTCCTGTGGTGGAGCGGGAGGAGACGACATACAGGAAGCCTTCGCTGTGGTCGTCCAGGTAGCGGATGCGTCCGGGCGGGGTCTGCGGGGTGATGAGGAAGATGTTTTTCAGGCCGTGTCGGCGGAAGAGCGTGCCGTATTTTTCCAGGTACTCTGCGGGGGGCAGGTCGGGGATGATGGCGCCGTCGATGCCGCAACGAGCGGCATCGCGGCAGAAAGCCTCCATGCCGTAACGCAGCACAGGGTTGAGGTAGCTCATCAGCAGAAGGGGTGTCTGCGTATGGTCACGTATCCCTTCGAGCTGGCCGAAGATCTTCTTCAGGGTGATGCCGTTGGCCAGCGCCCGGCTGTTGGTCTGCTGTATCGCCGGGCCGTCGGCCACCGGGTCGGAGAAAGGCACGCCGATCTCGATCATGTCGGCGCCGTGGGCCGACAGGGCCCGGATCACGGGCACCGTGCTCTCCGGCGCCGGGTAGCCGGCGGTGAAGTAGATGGAAAGGATATTGCCTTTTTTTTCGTCAAAAAGCTTATCTATTCTGTTGCGGGCGTTGTCTTTTATCTCATTCATAAATCAACATTCAACATTCATAATTCAATATTTCCCAGTATCGTCTCCATATCCTTATCCCCCCGTCCCGAGAGGTTGATGATGATGTTTTCGCCGGGTCCGAATTTCAGTTTCTCGAGGAGGGCGAGGGCGTGGGCCGATTCGAGGGCGGGGATGATGCCTTCCTGTTGTGCCAGGAAGCGTGCGGCGGCGAGGGCTTCGTCGTCGTTGACGGCGTGGAATTCGGCCCTGCCGGTGGTGAAGAGGTGGCTGAGCAGGGGTCCTATGCCGGGGTAGTCGAGGCCGGCGGAGACGGAGGAAGGCTCGGTGATCTGACCGTCGTCGTCCTGTATGACGTAGGAGAGGCTTCCGTGGAGGATGCCTGTGCGGCCCAGGGCGATGGTGGCGGCCGTCTCGCCGCTCTCCACGCCTTTGCCGCCGGCCTCGGCGGCGATGAGGCGCACCTCTGCCTTGTCGAGGTAGTGGTAGAAGGCGCCGGCGGCGTTGCTGCCGCCACCGACGCAGGCGATGACAGCGTCGGGCAGGGCTTTGCCTGTTTTCTCCGGCACCTGCCACAGCAGCTCTTCGCTGATGACCGACTGCAGGCGCGCCACCAGGTCGGGATAGGGATGAGGCCCCACCGCCGAGCCGATGAGGTAATAGGTCTCTCCGGGATGGGTGATTCAGTCGCGCAGCGCCTCGTTGACAGCGTCCTTGAGGGTCTTGTTGCCGCTCTCCACAGGCACGACGGTGGCGCCGAGGAGCTTCATGCGCTCAACGTTGGGACACTGGCGCTGCACGTCGAGAGCGCCCATATATACGGTGCAGTGCATGCCCATGCGGGCGCAGACGGTGGCTGTGGCTACGCCGTGTTGCCCGGCACCCGTCTCGGCGATGATGCGTTTTTTCCCCAGGCGCCGTGCCAGCAGGATCTGGCCGAGGGCATTGTTGATCTTGTGGGCGCCGGTGTGGGTGAGGTCCTCGCGTTTGAGGAAGATATGGGTGCCGTAGTGTTGCGAGAGCCTTTCGGCAGGGTAGAGGGGTGTGGGACGGCCGGCATAGTCGCGCAGGAGACGCCCGTACTCTTCACGGAAGGAGGGCTCCTCCAGGATGGTGAGGTAGTTGTCCTGCAGCTCTTTCACATTGGGCCACAGCATCTCCGGCACATAGGCCCCGCCGAAGTTGCCATAAAAACCTTTCGTATCCGGGTGGGTGGTGGTAGGGGTCATGATCTCAGTTTTTCAAGGAATGTTTTGATCTTTTCGATGTCTTTCATCGCCGGGGCGGTCTCAAAGCGGCTGTTGAGGTCGAGGCCGTGGAGGCCGGGCAGCCGCAGGGTCTCCGGTGTGTCGAGGATGTCGCTGTCGAGGCCGCCGCTGAGGAACCAGGGGATGTCGAGGGGGTACTCTTCCAGCAGGTGGTGCTGCCAGCGGCGGCCGCTGCCGCCGCGCTCCTCCGTGTGCGTGTCGAAGAGGAGGTAGTCGGCTGCGCCGTGGTAGGCCTCCAGCTCGCCCCAGGAGGGCTGCCCGTCGACGGCTACGGCCTTGATGATCAGGGCTCCTGTCTCCTCTTTGATGCGGCGGCAGTATTCGGGCGTCTCGTCGCCGTGGAGCTGGGCGGCCTGCAGAGCGTATTTCTGCAGGCGCGAGGCTACCGTGCAGGGGTTGTCGTCGACGAAGACGCCCACCTTCTGCACCTGCGGCGGCACGGCCTCCACGGCCTCCGGGGCGAGGGGCAGCGCATAACGGGGAGATGGGCGGTGAAAGATGAAACCGATATAGTCGATGCCCAGGGCGACGAGCTGCCGGATGTTGTCCGGGTCCCTCATGCCGCATACTTTGATCTTCAGGTCTTTCATGGTCTTTTTATTTTTTCAATGAATATCTTGCAGGCCCTGCCGGGGTCGGCATCCCGCATGAAGGTCTCGCCGATGAGGAACCCCCGGTAGCCGTGTTCCTGCAGCAGACGGATGCTTTCGGGCTCGCGGATGCCGCT
>CAZYQV010000455.1:0-4763 GCA_964649775.1 uncultured Rikenellaceae bacterium | reverse complement strand
AGCGATGCCTGCCTCCCGGAGGGAGGAAGCGATAAAGCGATACCTGCCTGCCTCCCTGGCGGGAGGTAAACCGGCAGGCAGGATGCGATAAAGCGATAAAGCGATAATGAGAGCAAATGACTGTCGTCAACTCGAAACTCGAAACTCAAAACTAAAAACTTTTAAACCTTTCAACTTTTCAACTTTTCAACTTTTCAACCTTCATCATGATCACCCTCTTCCCCGCTATCGACATCATCTCCGGATCAGTGGTCCGCCTGCGTGAAGGCGACTTCCGCGAGAAGAAAGACTACGGCATCACGCCGCTGGATCTGGCCCGACAATATGAGGCTTCGGGTTTCCGTCACCTGCACCTTGTCGACCTCGACGGAGCCCGTACCGGAACGCCGCAAAACCTCCGTATCCTCGAAGAGATCACCGCTGCCACCTCCCTGCAGGTCGACTTCGGTGGCGGGCTGCGCAGTGCAGAGGCTGTCGAGCGTGCTTTCTTCGCCGGGGCGTGGAAGATGAACGTGGGGAGTGTGGCGGTAAAGGATCCGCAGCGCCTGCGCAGCTGGATGAGCCATCTGGGCGACGAGCGTTTCATCGCTGCCGTGGATGTGCGCGACGGCCGGCCCGCCGTCAGCGGATGGCAGGAGGACACAGACCTTACGTGGCGGCAGGTCATCGAAGACCTGGCCGCCCTGGGGGTGCAGTATCTCTCGGTCACCGCCATACGGCGCGACGGCAACATGCAGGGCGCCGACATGGAGCTCTACCGGCAGATACGCGAAGCTTTCCCGGAGATGCATCTTATCGCCAGCGGCGGCGTCTCCTCCGTACGGGAGATAGAAGAGCTCGACGCCCTGGGTGTCTGGGGGGTCATCCTGGGCAAAGCCCTCCTGGAGGGACAGATCAAAACGGACGAACTGAAAAAATTCTTGTGATATGCTTACCTTTCGCATCATTCCCTGCCTCGACGTCAAAGACGGCCGTACCGTCAAAGGGGTCAATTTCCTCAACCTGGCTGACGCCGGCGACCCGGTAGAGCTGGGGGCGCGTTATGCCGCGGCCGGCGCCGACGAGCTGGTATACCTCGACATCACCGCCACCCATGAGAAACGCAAGACGCTGGTGACACTGGTGGAGAAGGTGGCCGCCACGCTCAATATCCCTTTCACGGTGGGAGGGGGCATCAGCAGTGCCGCCGACGTGGAAGTCCTCCTGCGGGCGGGTGCCGACAAGATCTCCGTCAACTCATCGGCCGTACGTAACCCCGCCCTCCTCGACGAGCTGGCTTACCGTTTCGGCAGCCAGTGCGTCGTGCTGGCTGTCGACGCCCGGCAGGACGACGACGGCCGCTGGACCGTCTATACACACGGGGGACGGAAACCTACGGAAAAAGAGCTCTTCTCCTGGGTGAGGGAGGGCGTCGACCGCGGCGCCGGCGAGATACTCTTCACCTCCATGGACCACGACGGCACACGCCGGGGCTATGCCCTTGAGGCCCTGGCACAGATGGCAGAGACCGTCGACGTGCCCGTGATCGCCTCCGGCGGCGCCGGCAAAGCGGAAGACTTCTCCGACGCCTGGAAAAAAGGCAAAGCCTCCGCCGCCCTCGCGGCAGGACTTTTCCACTATGAAGAGCTGTCGATAAAAGAATTAAAAGAATACCTCGATGAACAGGGCGTACCGGTGAGGTTGTGAAAAATTAGACTCGAAACGCGATACTCAAAACCAAAAACTCTTTCTTATGATAAACATTGATAAACTGGACTTTGACAAAAACAACGGCCTTCTCCCTGCCGTCATCCAGGATGCCCGCACACGCCAGGTGCTGATGCTGGGCTATATGAACCGCGAGGCGCTGGAAAAGACGCTGGAAACAAAGCTGGTCACCTTCTTCAGCCGTTCCAGGCAGGAGCTCTGGACCAAGGGGGAGACCAGCGGCAACTACCTCCACCTGACGGAGATCAAAAGCGACTGCGACGACGACACCCTCCTGGTGCGTGCCCTGCCCGACGGACCCGTCTGCCACCTGGGTACCGACACCTGCTGGGGCGAGGAGAACCGCTATGACCCGGGGGCTTTCCTGAGTGAGCTGGAAGGCTTGCTGCGGCAACGGAAAGAGGAGCGGCCCGAAGGATCCTACACCGTACGGCTATTCGACGCCGGCATCAAAAAGATCGCCCAGAAAGTGGGGGAGGAGGCCGTAGAGACCATCCTGGAAGCGGAAGACGGCAATACAAAAGACTTCCTCAACGAGGCGGCTGACCTGCTCTATCACCTGATCACCCTTCTCGTGGCAAAGGATCTCTCGCTCGATGATGTGGTGCAGGTGCTGGAGGAGAGAAGAGCGAAGAAGCCATAGGCGCAGAGCGCAGGCTTGTTCGTAAATCGTTAATCTTCCCGTTCCCCGCAGTGTCCCGGCTAACTCGATACTTAAAACTCAAAACTCAAAAACTCAAACCGATCCTCCGGCCTCGGTCCCGGAATGAAACTCTGAACTTTTTCTTATCTTTACAAAAACACATTTAAGCGCTTCTTTTATGAAAAAGATATTTGGTACGATAGTTGCGATTCTGGTGATGATGAATATGGCAAAGGGACAGGACAATTATCTGGATCTGAGGCTGGGTGCCGGCATTCCCAGGAATGAGTTCGCCACCCTTGAAGGTGACAGCGTCGGTTATGCCGGCACAGGGTTTCTTATGTCATTCGAGGGAAATTACTTTTTTCTCGGAGGCCTGGGGGTGGTGGGCAGCATCACCTACGGGATGAACTTTCTCGATGAGGTGGCCCTGCAGGATCACTTGAAGGATCGTTTTAACGAAACTTTTCCGGATGTGACATTGCCGGAGGATGCTAATTCGCAATGGATGTCACAGCAGTGGAGCAATGTCAACCTGATGGTGGGTCCGGTACTCTCCTTTCCTTTTGGAGCGCTGAAGCTGGAGCTGCGGGGAGAGGCAGGGGTCAGTTTTGTGATGGCGCCGGAATGGGATTATTATGTGGCGTGGGAAGACAAACAGTTCCATGTCACCTCTTCGGGACAAAGTACCCGTTTTGCCTGGCAGCTGGGCGCCGGCCTTCTTTATCAGCATACGGCGGGGTATGGCTTCAGGCTGGGATTCGACTATTTCAAAACGGATACCCGTTTTGATGTTTACTACAGTTATATCGAAGGCAATGCGGATGATGTTCCCTATGAATCCGTTATCCAGTACATCCCGGTGACCATGTTCCAGGCTACCCTCGGCATACTGTATGCTTTTTAGGAGAAACGGAATAAAAAATTGTAAACAGATCATTTAAAACCGATAGCGATGAAAAAACAGATTATCATAGCAATGATGGCCCTGCTGGTGGCAATGCCGGTAGGATATGGTCAGCAGATGAGCAAGAAAGAGGCACGTGCGAAAGCCAAAGCTGAGAAGAAAGCAGCCAGGGCCGCTGCCGAAGCGGCGAATGTCGAAATGATCAAAGGCCTGATCGAACAGCGTCATTTTGTCCTTGAGGCCACCTTCCTGGCCAACAAGCAGGGACAGCGTATCAGTGTGTCGCCGACACTCAACTTTATCATGATAGAAAAAGACAAGGCCACCTTCCAGTTCGGTGGAGGCAGCCAGATGGGATACAACGGTGTCGGAGGGGTGACGATGGACGGACGGGTGCAAAACTATGAGTATACCACCGATAAAAAGGGAATAATCCATCTGGACTTCCAGATAGCTACCTCGCTGGGAACGATCTTTGTCTCGATGACGATCATGCCGCAGACCTCTCATGCCGATGCGAACATCACCGGTACAGGAGGTAAAAAACTCTATTACACGGGAGATATCGTACCCCCCGAAAAAAGCCGCGTCTACAAAGGATCCTCCATTATCTAGAGAGGTTCCTTACCGGGAGTGCAGGAAGTTTTCAGGAGTGCCGGTTTATCCGGCATTTTCTTTTTTATGACGCATCACCCACAGCAGTAGACTGGTCAGGATAAGCAGCTCCCCTGCCAGGAAAGGGATCCAGGCAAAGGTCTCCGGCACATAGGCGGTGATGGCACCCATCAGGTCATCTTCCGTGAAACCCTGTTTCTCTTTGAAGATGATGTAGTGCCATACCAGCGTGGCATAGTCGCGTATGAAGGTAACGAAGACGATCGCCGCCCCGGACAGGAGCAGCAGCCACTCTTTCAGGGAAAGACGCGAATGTGTCTTCATGCCGGGGAGGTTCAGCACCACCCCGTAGAGGATCATGGTGGCGGCACTGATCACCGGCGCCAGCACCGG
This sequence comes from uncultured Rikenellaceae bacterium, assembly GCA_964649775.1. GTDB lineage: Bacteria > Bacteroidota > Bacteroidia > Bacteroidales > VadinHA17 > DRPN01. The sequence goes on along the minus strand of CAZYQV010000455.1, from coordinate 498 downwards.
CGCCACCCATACCACGGGGATCAGGAACAGGATGTCCCACGTCAGCAGCGAAGCAGGCCAGTCGAGCAGCCATTTCAGGAAAACATAATAAAAGATGTCCCACACTCCGAAGCTGAAAAGAAACCAGCCGAAACGGGTGGTGAAATTCCTGCCGGCCAGCCATCCCGTAGCCGCCAGCATCACCAGCGTGGCGAACTCACGGAGGTACTCGATGCGGATACCCTCCTGCGGCATGATGATCAGCGGGAAATGAAATCCCTCCGGATAATAGATCTGACGCAGATAGACGACCACCACCGTCTCCAGAAAGCCCATGGCGATGGAGAAAAAGGTTACGATGATGAGTTTGTTTATGAACTTTTCTCCGGACATAGGTGTGATAAGTTATAAGTGACTAAAGTTACAAGTGACTAAAGTTACAAGTGACTAAAGTTACCCACTTATTCAGGGTTTGATATCCCTGCGGGATGTTTGATGCCTGCTGACGCAGGCGTTTGA
>CAZYQV010000454.1:0-4652 GCA_964649775.1 uncultured Rikenellaceae bacterium | reverse complement strand
AGATCTTCCAGTAGTCACGCACCCCGCCGGAACGACGTATGGCCTTTGTCACGTTGCCCGGGCCGCAGTTGTAGGCGGCGATCACCAGCGTCCAGTCGTGGAAGATCTCATAGAGGTCTTTCAGGAACTGCGCTGCAGCCTCCGTGGAGCGGATAGGATCACGCCGCTCGTCGACGAGCGAGTTGATCGTCAGGCCATACATGCGACCCGTACCATACATGAACTGCCACAGACCTACCGCACCGGCACGCGAACGGGCCCGCGGGTTGAGGGCCGACTCAATCACGGCCATGTACTTCAGCTCCACAGGCAACCCCTCGCGGTCGAAGATCTCCTCGATCAGCGGGAAATAATAATCCCGCATACCCAGCATCACCTCCATCTTGCCTTTCTTTTTCTGGGTATAGACGTTGATGTAGTTCCGTACGATCCTGTTGTACGAGAGGGTGACGATGCTGGGGATCTTGTGCAGCCGCTCGATATACACCGTGTCGGAGTACTGCGAGGGCAGGCTGTCGGCCTCAAAAGAGCTCTCCACCAGGGTGGTGTCACGCAGCGACTGTTTTACATAGAAAAGGTTGAGAAGACTGTCCAGGTTCTCGGCAAAATTGACCGCCGCACCATCGGCAGGGACGATAAGGGTATCTTTCTCCGGTCCGGAAGCCCACACAGGAAGCATTGTCGCAGCCAGCATCCACATTATCACGCTCCGTCTGATCATATCTGTTTTTTCTCTCTTTACGTTGTTAATTATTAAAAAGTTATGCTGCAGGTGATGCCTCCGGCCGGCGGCAGGCCCGGCAGGGGACGTACGGCCGGGATCACGTGCAGCGACAGGTCTGGATCAATGTCGAAATGAAAGAGCTGGGCATCCACCACCGCATCCAGGATGGTCAGGACATACCATCCCGCCATGCCGATCAGGGAGAGATCCCTGTTGCGTTTGTAAAAATTCATGTAATCCTTCAGCTGTTGCTCCATCCAGTCATAGTCCTCCTTGTTGTAAGTGTTGGGATACAACTCTTTGTCATAGACAGAGGGATCAATATCCCGGCTGATGATGCTGAAATAGCTGGTCGTCCCCGGGTTGTTGTCCGTGAAGTCAATGTAAGCATCCCTGTAAGTAACGTAGTGGGTGGAGTTAAAGTATACGAAATAACCCAGCGTAGCATATCCGGCATAGACAAGGGGTACCTTCCAGTATTTCCGGTTGTAGATCTGTCCCAGGCCGGGCATCACCGCCGAATAGAGGGCCGCCTTGCGGGGGGAGTGGAACTCGTCGTTGCGTTCCCTGCGCACCTTCACCTTCGTGCCTCCCTCCAGAGAGACAAAAGAGGTGTCCCTCGTCTGTGCCGCCACATCCGGCAGGAGAAACAGGACCAGGAGTGCCGGGAGGGCTGTATATTTTGTTAAAGCTGCTTTCAAGACCACATTCCTTCTCTTTCAATGCCTTTCACATTGCAAAGATAAGGAAATATTAGGAATGATGAACGATGAACGTCGAATGACGAACAATGATAGATGAAGGAGGAAGGGAGGAGAGGAGCTAACGCAGGCGGTCGAACACCTCCATGATCTTCTCCAGCTCCTCGGGGGTGGTGAAGGGGATGACGATCTTGCCTTTGCCTTTCTCATTGACCCGCAGTTGCACATCCGTCTTGAAGAAGCCTGCCAGCTCCTCTCGCAGGCCCTGGTATGCCTCTGCTATCTCCTCTTTTTTCTTCTGTCTTCCTGCAGTGTTGCGCAGCTCGCGGTTCACGATCTTACGCACCAGGTCTTCTGTCTGCCGCACGGAAAGCTCTTCGTTGATGATCTGATAATAGAGGCCGATCTGTTTTTCCGGGTCTTCCACGCCGATGAGGGTGCGGGCATGGCCCATGGTGATCTTCCCTTCGCGTATGCCCAGCTGTATCTCGGCCGGCAGCTTCAGCAGGCGCAGATAGTTGGCCACGGTAGAGCGTTTCTTGCCCACCCTTTCGGAGAGGGTCTCCTGTGTCAGACGGCACTCCTCGATGAGGCGCTGGTAGGAGATGGCTATCTCTATGGCGTCGAGGTCTTCACGTTGTATGTTCTCGACGAGGGCCATCTCGAGCATGGCCTGGTCGTCGGCAGTACGTATGTATGCCGGCACCTTCTTCAGGCCGGCGAGGGTGGCAGCCTTCAGGCGGCGCTCGCCGGAGATCAGCTGGTAGGTGCCGTCGCCTTTCTCGCGCACCGAGATAGGCTGTATGATGCCCAGCTCACGTATCGAGGCGGCCAGCTCACGGAGCGCCTCCTCGTCAAAGCTGGTACGCGGCTGGAAAGGGTTGGCAGCGATCTTGCCGATCTCCACCTCGTGGATGCCCTCGAGCTTCTCCAGCTTCTCCTTGTCGGCATCGTCGATGAGGGCTCCCAGCCCCCGTCCCAAAGCGTTCTTTCTTGCCATATACGGTCCTCTACTTGATATTCGGGTTATTGTTCTTCGACGTGATCATCACCTCTCCCTCTGCCTGCTCTTCAGGGTCAAGGATCTTGTCCTCGTTGCGTATCTTCGTCTTTTCATTCTTCTGCAACACCTCCCTTGCCAGGTTGAGGTAGTTGACCGCCCCCTTCGAGTTGGCATCATAGAGGAGGGCCGGCTTGCCGAAGCTGGGCGCCTCACTCAGCTTGATGTTGCGCTGTATGATGGTGTCGAAGACCATCTGCTGGAAATGACGCCGCACCTCGTCGACCACCTGGTTGGATAGTCGCAGACGCGAGTCGTACATCGTCAGAAGGAAACCCTCTATCTCCAGCTCCGTGTTGAGACGGCTCTGGATGATCTTGATGGTGTTGAGCAGCTTGCCCAGGCCCTCCAGGGCAAAGTACTCACACTGCACAGGGATGATCACCGAGTCGGAAGCCGTCAGGGCATTGACCGTCAGAAGGCCCAGCGAAGGAGAACAGTCGATGAGGATGAAATCATAGTCGTCCCGCACCTTCTCCAGCACATGCCGGAGCACCTGCTCGCGGTTGGGCATGTTGAGCATCTCTATCTCCGCCCCCACCAGGTCGATGGTGCTGGGGATCAGATCCAGCCCCTCGATCTCCGTCTTCAGGATCACCTCCTCGGGATGCCGGTCATCTACCAGACAGTCGTAAATACTGCTCTTGATGTTGCGCAGATCAAAGCCGATGCCGGAGGTGGCATTGGCCTGCGGGTCGGCATCTGCCAGCAACACCGTATATTCCAGCGCCGCCAGACTGGCCGCCAGGTTGATCGCCGTCGTCGTCTTCCCTACCCCGCCTTTCTGATTAGCCAATGATATGATCTTCCCCATATACGCTCGCTCCTTCTTTGTTTTGTTTAAGCTTCAAATTTACTACATTAGCATGTTCCAAACGGGTTTCCCAAAATGGAATTGTAAACATTTTATTTGCACTTATTAACAAATTATCAACATTGTTGCATCTTTCATTTTGATCTTCAAACATATACTTCCGTAAAGTAAAACGTTGATATTTTCAGGATGTCAGTTACTCCCGTCAACCATAAAGACAAATGGTACGTCATCATCAATCCCAATGCCGGCAAAGGGAAGGGGAAGAAAGACTGGGACCGTATCGCCTCGCTGCTGGAGAGGGCGGGCATCGGTTACGAGGCGGTGTTCACGCGTGGCATCCATGATGCCATCGGCCTGGCGGGGGCGGCGGTGCGTGCGGGCTGGCGCCGTTTCGTGGTCGTCGGCGGCGACGGCACGATGAACGAAACGGTCAACGGCATCCTCGGCCAGGAAGAGGTGGCGGCGCAGGAGATCCGTCTGGGGATCATCAGCGTGGGTACGGGCAACGACTGGGGACGTATGTTCGGCATCCCTACCGACTACGCCGGGGCTGTCGAGACACTGCGCCGCGAGAGACTTTTCCTGCAGGACGCAGGGGTGGTGCGTTATGAACAACACGGCCTCCGCCACCGGCGCTATTTCATCAACATCGCAGGGCTGGGCTTCGACGCCGTGGTGGTGCAGCGTGCCAACCGGCGCAAACAAAAAGGCAAAAACGGCCTGATGGTCTACCTGCGCACCATCCTCTTCACGCTGGCCTCTTACCGTCATACACACACCACCCTCGACCTCGACGGCCGCATCTTCTCCGACGACGTCTTCACCATCTCCATCGGCATCGGCCGATATTCCGGCGGCGGGATGATACAGACCCCCGACGCTGTCGCCGACGACGGCTGGTTCGACGTCACCATCATCCGCAAGATAGGCAAGCTGGACATCATCCGTCATTTCGGCATGCTCTTCAATGGCCGTCTGCCCGAACACCCCCGGGTGACCACCTGCCGGGCCGGGAAGATACACATCGCCAGCGAACCGGTGATACACCTCCAGGTCGACGGAGAGACCCTGGGACACTCCCCCATAGAGATCGAGATCCTGAAAAAGAAAGTAGCAGTGGTGGTGGGAGAAAAGTTCCTCTCCTGAATACTGATAACCGGTGCCCTGAATAAGTGTTAGATGCAGTCACTTAAGTGCTTGCAACCGGGAGGACAAGGTTAAAAAGGTCGAAGGGGTCGAAGGGGTCGAAAAGTCGAAAGGTCAAAGAGGTTGAAGGGATTAGAGATCAGGGTTGAGGGTTTAGGGGGGATGGCGCAGGCTTTGTCCGCCGTAGTATCGGGACGGGACGGA
>CAZYQV010000453.1:0-2876 GCA_964649775.1 uncultured Rikenellaceae bacterium | reverse complement strand
TTTCCTGACAGGCAGCGCCGCAGCGGTGGCCGGCTATCTTATCGGCAACCGCGTGACACGCAGGGAGAAGAAAGGGGAGACGATCCTCCTTACGGAAGAACAGCCGGCCGGTTTCTCTTTCTCGCCGGGGAAGGACTACTCCCTGGTGTGGCTGTTCGTTCACATCTTTTTCCTCTCTTTTCTTTTGTGGGTCATCTCCCGCTATCCGCTGACCGTATCCACCCCTGTTGTCCTGGCCTATGTGGTGGTATGTCTCTGGCGGTACAGCCGGGCTGTCCGGCACCTGAAGAAACCCTGGTTCTGGGTGCAGGTGGCAGGCATCACCCTGCTGGCCTCGCTGGTGTGGAAAGGGCTTGAGACAGGCGATTACCTCAGCCGCGAAGGACTGATCATCGGCCTGCGCATGAACCTGCGGGCGGTGATGGTGATGGTCTCCTTTTCTGCGATCAGTGTGGAGTTCCGCAACCCTGTCGTACGCATCCTCCTTTTCCGGAGGGGTTTTGCCAACCTGTATCTGGCCACCGGCCTGGCGTTCTCCTCTTTTCCCCATGTCATGGAGAGTTTTTCCGGTGCACGGGAGCTGTTCCGCCGTCCGGTGAGTGTCCTCGCGGATGCGCTGGCCTCCGCCGGCGACCTGTACGCCGGTTTTGCCGGGAAAGAGATACATCATCCCGACATCTTCCTCGTCACCGGCAATGTGGGGGAGGGGAAGACCGCTTTCCTGCGCCGTCTGGCCCTGCTGCTGAAAGAAAAAGAAATCACCCCTGCCGGATTCCTGGCCGAGGGGGTGGTGGAGGGAGACGAGAAAAAAGGCTACCGTCTGCGCGATCTGACCAGCGGGGAGACGCGTCCTTTTGGCGAGGTGCGGAAAAGAAAAGGCCGCATCCATACGGGCCGCTTCACGTTCAACAGGGATGCTTTCCGCTGGGGGGAACACCTCCTCTGGGAAGCGGTCACCAGTGACGGCCGTACCGTGATCATCATTGACGAGGTGGGCCCCCTCGAGCTCAAAGGAAAAGGATGGGCGGGAGCCCTCGAGCGTCTGCTGCGCGAGAGCGGCAGGCCCCAGGTGTGGGCCGTCCGTGCCAGGGCCCGCGAGGCGGTGACACGGGCATGGAACTTCACCCCTGCAGCCGTCATAGAGATAGGGAAAAATACCCCAGAAGAGCTGGTCTCCCTGCTGGAAAAGTCTCTGGGTAAGTAAAGATATGCCGCCGCCGGAGGGCAGGACTATTTCTTGCGGGCAGCCGGCTGTTTCTTCTCAGGTGACGGCTGGTCGATATACCCCAGAGGAAAGACCTTGTTGGGCACATGGGCCTCTTTCATGATCTCCTCCATCTCTTTCACCACCTCCGGATGACCGGCCGAGACGTCCTGCAGCTCCTGTATGTCGTTGTTGAGATCGTACAGTTTGATCTTCCTGTTCCCTTTGAAGATGCTGTCATGTATGGCTTTCCATTGTCCCATTCTTACGGCCTGCTGACCCGTGTAGGAGGGAAACTCCCAGTACAGATAACGGTGTGTCTGCTGCTGCCCTTGCCCCAGCAGAGTGGGGACGAGGCTGACACCGTCGGTGGTGTCGGGTGGAGGGGCTCCTGCCAGCTCACAGAGGGTGGGCATCACGTCCCAGAAAGCCCCGGGGAGATGACTCTCGCTGCCTGCTGCGATATGACCCTCCCACGTGACGATCATGGGCTCGCGGATCCCTCCTTCATGGGTGAACCCCTTGCCCCAGCCATAATCCGACCTGAACGGCCTGGCACTGTTGAAAAACTTCGTGTCCACACCCCCTGCATAGGTGGGGCCGTTGTCGCTGGTGAAAAAGATGATCGTATTTTCGTACAACCCCAGCTCTTTCAGCTTTTGAACGATCTGTCCTACCTGGTCGTCGAGATAACTGATCATTGCCGCATAGGTAGCCCGGGGATAACGACACGGCAGATAACCGTGATCCCCCAGGTAAGGTTCCTCGTCGCCGAAGATCCTGTGGTACTTCTCCACCCACTCGTCGGGAGCCTGCAGGGCCACATGCGGGATGGTGGTGGGATAGTAGAGAAAGAAAGGACGGTCTTTGTTCTCCTCGATGAAGCTGAGGGCTTCGCGAATCATCAGGTCGGGAGCATATACCTTCCCTTTGTACTGCTCATAGTTCTTAGGATCTAACGGGTCTGCATCTTTGGGGAAGTGCTGATGCGGGGAGAAAAGACGGTTCCCCAGCTCTACTTTCTCATCATTCTTCCAGAGATGCCCCGGGTAATAGTTGTGGGCCTGGCGCTGGCAGTTGTAACCGAAGAAGAGATCGAAGCCCTGTTGCGTAGGGCGTCCGTCGGTGAGAGGGCCTCCCAGACCCCATTTGCCGATGGCTGCTGTCTTGTAGCCTGCCGCCTGTAACAGACGACCGATGGTGCGGGTGCCCTTGCGCAGAGGATACTGACCCTCCAGGTTGGGATCAGCAGAGGCTTTAAAGAAATCCCATACATCCCCCCGGCTGGCCATCTCGTTGTTGCCGCGGATCTGCGCATGACCAGGATGTTTGCCGGTAAGAAGCATGCACCGTGCCGGCGCACAAACAGGTGCACCGGAATAGAAGTCGGTGAACTTCATGCCTTTTTCGGCCAGCTTGTCGATGTTAGGCGTTTCGATCTTCTCCTGTCCGTAACAACCCAGCTCTCCGTAGCCCAGGTCGTCGGCCATGATGAAGACAATGTTCGGTTTCTTTTCCTGTTTCTTCGCTTTGTCGCCCCCGGAACAACCAGCCATCAGGAAAAAAGAAAAAAACAGGATCATCGTAAAGAAAGAAATACGTTTCATTTTTTTGGTTGTATTTAATATTGCAGGTTAATAATTTTCAAAAATAAGCTTAATTCTATTCCGAT
>CAZYQV010000452.1:0-4394 GCA_964649775.1 uncultured Rikenellaceae bacterium | reverse complement strand
ACATTGCCCGCCAGGACATCGCGGATAAGATAAGGATGCATCTCTTCCGAAACACCCAGCCCCAGATAGTCGGGGATGAGCGTGATATAACCTTCCGCACCGCTGATCAGCGCCACCACCCCCTCGTTCAGCATCGGATCCCGCGAAGAGACATCCTGTCGCCGGGCAATGGTGCCGTGCTGTATGCTCAGCAACGGAAAAGATCCCGTACCGGCAGGCATCACCAGCAGACCGGACGCACGAACCACCTCCCCCTCCGGATCTGTGGTAAGGTAGATGACTCTGACCGCCGTAACATTGTATGTCAGCATCACACTGCCGATGCCGGGGATGCCGTTCACGATCTTCCGGATGAAAGAGGTGTCATAACTGCTGATTACCGTTCCGCTCAGAAAGGTCCCGGCCGTCAATGGCGGCTCTTCCTCCTCCCTGTGACAGGACACCAGGAACATTAAAAACAGAACAGCCCATATGATCGTTTCTTTTTTCTTCATACCCCCTTGCTTACCGGTAAAACACACACCATACAAACTTAAGAATTTATGAAATCAAAAAAAATATCAAAAAATATTTGGAAGTTATCAATATTTGTTCTTACTTTGTATATACTCTTATTTAATACTTATTCTTATTTACTATATAATGAAAAACGGAAAAAAGATACAGGAGAGACTGAGGGAACACGGGCTGAAGGTAACGCCGCAGCGGAAGGTCATCCTGGAGGTGATCTCGAAGATGAAGAACCATCCGACGGCAGAGATGATCCTGCAGGAGATGGGCCGGGTGGAGCCGGATATTTCCAAGGCAACGGTATATAAGACGCTGGATCTTTTTGCCGAGAAGGGTCTTATCCTGCGGATCAAGACCGATCGCGACGTGATGCGGTACGATCCGTTTGTCAACAGGCACCACCATCTTTACCTGGATGATACGGACGAGATCGTCGATTACGAGGACGAAGAACTGAACCTGCTTCTTGAGGAGTATTTCCGGAAGAAGAACATCCCCGGCATGGTGATCGAGGATTACCGCGTGGAGATCAAAGCCAGGCCGGCAGAAAAATGACTGACGACAAGCAGAGAATAACAAACAATTATTATTAACCATTAAAAATTTAAAAAAATGGAACAGACAAATCACACTTTTCCGCTGTTAGGGGACAAATTCCCCGAGATGGAAGTAATGACAACCCACGGGGTAAAGAAACTCCCTGGTGATTACAAAGGCAAATGGCTGGTATTGTTCAGTCATCCGGCTGATTTCACACCGGTATGTACGACCGAGTTCGTTGGTTTTGCCAAGCTGAACGACAAGTTCAAAGAGAACAACGCCGAGCTCCTCGGGCTCTCCGTCGACCAGGTGTTTGCCCACATCAAGTGGCATGAATGGATCAAGGAGAAGCTGGATGTGGAGATCCCCTTCCCGATCATTGCCGACAACCTGGGCACGGTATCTAACAAACTGGGGCTGCTGCATCCCGGCAAAGGGTCGACGACCGTTCGTGCGGTATACATCATGGATCCTGAGGGCACCATCCGCCTGATCATCTATTATCCGCAGGAGATAGGCCGTAACCTCGACGAGGTGCTGCGCGCTTTGCAGGCACTGCAGGTATCTGATGCCGAAGGTGTGGCCACACCGGCCAACTGGCCCAACAACGACTTCATGGGCAGCCGCGTGATCATCCCGCCGGCCACCGACGTGGAGACAGCCGCCAAAAGACTCGAGGAGTACGATTGCTACGACTGGTGGTTCTGCCACAAGGAAAGATAGACTTCACAATTCTTCTGTTTGTAAAGGCCGTCCCCCGGGACGGCCTTTTTTTATTCCGGGAGGGGATCCTCTTTTTTTCAGGGGTAAACGATTTTTTCTTATTTTAGCGTGACATAGATCTTTGCACCGTTCGCTATCCGTAAACGATGATTTTAAGAATATCTTTCCGTTTTCTGCTCTTCGCCGTCATCCTGCTCCTTTTCCCGGAGAGAACGGAAGCCCAGCGTTTTTACAGTGATCTGTACGAACACTGTGTACAGCTGCAAAAAGCCACTTCGTCCCTCCCCGCCGAACGCAAAGACACGCTCATGCTCATCGGCGACACCCTGATGAAGATGCTGCACGAGAAAGGAAAGGCCGAGATCCTCTTCACCGGCATCACCGACGGGTCGCTCACGCAGCTGGCACAGGTATGGTTCTACACAGCCATCAGCTTTTACAGGATAAAGGGCATCAGGGTCTTCTCGGGAGGCCTGCGTCCCGATGCCATCAACTACCGCATCGTGGCTGCCCTGAAACGCAGCGGCTTCACCATCATGCCCGTACAGGGCTATTCCAACAACCCTGTCTATTTCTTCAATCTGGGCAGGAACCATCCCGACTACACCATTTTTGCAAAATCGATCGACTACCACCTCAACCCGCACGAGGGGTACCTGGTCGTCCCCGTGAATCCCCAGGTCGATCATCTCGACTATGCCGCCTACGGCGCTGAGTACGTCATCCCCTACCACTGGAAAAGACCCGACATCTGGGACGACACCCAGGTGGAGGCCATGAAGTATGATGAATACAACCATGAGATAGGACGGGACATGTTCTTTCTGGCAGACTATATCAGCCGCATGATGAAAGAGCACGAAAAAGAGCGGAAGAAAAAAAAGAAAAAGAACAGATAAGCAACAACCTCATCATTTCAGCAGGCGCAGAGGCCACGGCAGCCGGTTGATCCGCAGGCGGGGATAGAAGGTCTCCTCACCGCCGAACCCTTTGTAAAAACGCGCCAGTCCTCCTGCCTCTGCCCCTTCCATATCGAGCACGCTGCCGCTGCCTGCATGATCCCGGATGAAACGGTCGATGATCCCGGCCAGGGCATGAGAGGCCCTCCCTCCGGCGCCGGTAGCAGAGAAATAGAAGATATATCGTTTCCGCCACCGCAGGAAAAAAGCACCGGAAAGCAGAACACCCTCTTTCTTCACCTTATAGACCTCGCCCATACCCTTTTCCTCAGCTGTCTCAATGAGATCCGCCAGCCGCCGGTAGTGCAGCGGTCCGATCTTTTTATATCGTTTCCCCTGCTCCCCGGCAAAGAGGGGGATGAGCTCCGTCCCGCCGGTGCGGGCACGTTCCACCACGAGGCCGGAGGCCATGAACCGCTTCACATTGCGCCGTGTGTTCTCGTGATATCTCTTCTCCGGCTCTTCTCCGTTCCTGCCGAGCGGGATGAGTATGTTCCTGCGCAGTGTCACCTCGCAGGGCCATCCTGCCGGCGGCACTTTCTCATTCAGATGCAGGTCGATATACCGTATTTCGCGGGGCAGATGCCCGACGATCTCCCCAATCTCCTCCCGGGTCACCACCCACCGGGAGAAGACGCCCAACTGCTGCACAAAGAGAGGCTGCAGCATGACGGTGATACCCGCTTTTTTCTTCACCGGAAGGGGGAAGAGGATCGAATAGTCCTCATTCACCAGCGCCTCCCATCCCGGAGCGAAGATATCGAGGAACCAGGAGAGGCCGTAGGGCAGCTCCGTAATATCTCCCGCCAGGGTATCATCCCACCGGTGCCGGTCTATTTCATTATGTCGCAGGTGCATGATCATGTCAGGAAGGTCTTCTTTATCCACCGGCGGTAAGCCTCTCCCCAGCCGGTCCATTCTTTTGCTCCGGCAAAGGTATGGTTATGCCACAAGGTAACAAAGAGACCCCCGTATTTTTCCGTTGTGCTGCGGTAGCGTTCCAGGTGTGCCGGCACCTCTTCCGCCGTGGCACGGAGTCCCCGCCGCAGGGCGCCGTCCATGACCGTCAGCGGAACAAAACGCAGGGGTGTCTCCTCCTCCTTCTCCAGATCGTACCAGTTGAACTCACGGCAGGTGCCGGCACGGAAGCCCGGCATTTCCGGGAAGCCCATGGTATAGTCTTCCCGTATGCCGGCGGCCAGCAGGGCCCGCGGCACCTCCGGGAAACGGAGCATGAGATAATGCATGCGGCTCATCAGCACCTCCCGCCCTGCGGCCTCCTCCAGCCATCCTTTCTCGGTTGCCACCAGGGAAAGATCTTTCGCAGCATGCAGGGAGGGATGGATGCCGATGTAGGCCGCGGCAGCACACTGCTCCACCACCTGCCTCATCGCTCTCTTCTTCAGCGGGATGCTCTTGTCATGCTTCCCCCAGCGGCCCGTATGGAAAAAGAAAACGGGGGTCTTCTTCACCTCAGCATGAAGGGCGAGTATCTCGTCGAAGGTGTCGTAGGGATCCTCCTTTTTGCCGGTCCACACCTGCCACCGTTGTCTCAGGTCACCCTCCCTGAGGGCACCCCCCAGCAGACGCCACAACGCTTTGTGACGGTAGGCAAAGGCCTGGTCGACATCAAAGGTGGGGAGGAAACGCCCCGGCCGGGAC
>CAZYQV010000451.1:0-2848 GCA_964649775.1 uncultured Rikenellaceae bacterium | reverse complement strand
TCCATCCCCTCGTCATAATGAAGCAACATCGCCACCTGTGCGTTAAACTCAAAGATGACCCGCGTGAGGAGGCTGTCTCCCATGTCGAAGATGGGGGCTCCGAAACGTATCTCACCGTGTCTGCCGAAGGTGAGCACGTCGATGACCTTGCGGGTGGTCAGCGCATTGTGCAGGTCGATGCCCAGGAGGGTGTACCACGTATGGTTCCTCCATTTGTTCTCCAGGATACGGTAATAGAGCGCCCCGTACCAGGCGGAAGGGGTCAGGATGGTGTCCTGCGGGTGTTCGATGTCAGCCGAATGGTCCTGCAGCTCCGTGACCGTTCCGTTCTTTTGACAGAGGAACCCGTAATAACGATAGGTGCCGTCAGAGAAAGCCAGGTTCCAGTTGATGATGCGGAAAGTGCTGTCGGGAGGATACAGCCTGCCTGTATATTTTAAAGAATCGAAAGGATACAGGAAAGCCTCTTTCCGGGGCAGCACCTCCCGGAAAAGGATCCGCACAGAGTCGTTGAGCGATATTTTTACGGCATCATCCTCTGTGGTCCTGATCTTTTCAAATAACTGCGCGATCCTCTGCTCTGCACGTGCCGGATCATCCTGGCCTGTTGCCGGCAGGGGGAGCAGCCCTCCGGCATATAACAACAGAAAATACAGGGATATTCTTACCCCTTTTCCCGTTTCCCTCTTTCTGCCGGTCATCGGACATCCTTCTTTATCTCGTCCAGCGTCTCCAGCAGCAGGTCACATCCTTTTTCCAACTCTTCGTCCGTGATGGTCAGGGGAGGGGAGATGCGGAAAGCCTGCTCCCTGAAAAGGAACCAGTCGGTGATCACTCCGTTTTTCAGGGCCAGGCGCACCAGTTTGTCGGGAAGGCCGGCGTCGGGCAGGTCGACAGCAAAGAGAAGCCCCGTGCCGCGCGCCTCACGGATGAGCGGATGGACCATCTTTTTCCGGATGATCTTTTCCTTGCCGGGGATCTTTTTCATGATGTCTGAGGAGAGCAACTCCTCCCATGCTGCCAGTCCTGCCGCACAGGAGAGAGGATGTCCTCCGAAAGTGGTGATATGGCCCAGTGGCGGGTGGTGGGTGAGGGAGGAGAGGATCGCCGGCGAGGAGATGAAAGCCCCCAGGGGCAGTCCGCCGCCCATGGCCTTGGCCACGACAAGGATGTCGGGGACGACACCGTATTTCATGAAGGCGAAGAGCTCCCCCAGACGGCCGAAGCCTGTCTGCACCTCATCGTAGAGCAGAAGGGCTCCCGTTTCGTCACAGCGCCGGCGTAAGGCTTCCAGAAAACCTGCTTCCGGCAGGATCACACCTCCTTCGCCCTGTACCGGCTCCACCAGGACACAGGCTGTCTTTTTTGTGATGCGCTCCAGGCCCGCCGTATCGTTGAAATCGATCATCCGCACCCCCGGCACCAGAGGACGGTAAGCCCTCGTATAACGGTCGCTGCCCATCACGCTCAGCGCGCCCATCGTGCTGCCGTGATAGGCGTTGCGGAAGGTCACGATCTCATAGCGGCCGGTATACCGCCGGGCCGTCTTCAGGGCCCCCTCGATGGCCTCGCTGCCCGAGTTGACAAAGTAGACCTGGCTGAGCGATTCCGGCAGCCGCGAGGCCAGCGCTGCCGCATAGGCCGTCTGGGGATCCTGGTCGAAATCGCCGTAAACCATCAGGTGGAGATGCTTGTCCGCCTGGCGGCAGACAGCCTCCCTGACGGCAGGATGACCATGCCCCAGGTTGCTCACCGAGATGCCTGCGACCATGTCGAGATAACGGCGGCCCTGGTCATCGGTGATCCATACCCCGCTGGCCGAGACAGCCCTGAGGTACAAAGGTTCAGGCGATGTCACGGCGACATGCCTGCGGAAGAGATGCTCACGTTCTTTCATGATGGTTCCCGCTTACATCGTTTTGATCTCTTTCAGCAATCTGTCCCTGTAAGATTTTCCGATGGGCAGCTCCTGCGTCTTGTTGGAGAAATTGAGGATGAGGTTTTTCTCCTTGATGGCGGTCACTTTCCTGAGATTGACGATATATGAACGATGGATGCGCAGGAACTTGTACTTGGGAAGCGTCTTCTCCATCGCCTTCATGGTGAAATGAATGGTGTACTTGTCGTTTTCGGTGTTCAGCACCACATAGTTCTCCAAAGCCTCTATCCAGAGGATGTCGTCGTATGCCAGCTTGATGAGCGTGGAGTTCTTCTTGATGAAGATTTCATCGTCGATGCGGTTCACCTCATATAGTTTCTCCATCTTGAAAGCTTTGTCCACAGCCTTGTAAAAACGGGGATAACGGATCGGCTTCAGCAGGTAGTCGGTCACATTGAAATCAAAAGCCTTGACGGCATACTGCTCCTTCGAACTGGTGATGATCACCTGCGGGGTGAGTTGAAGGCTTTCCAGGAACTCCACACCCGACATGTGCGGTAACTCAATGTCCAGGAAGACCAGGTCGATCTTCGTGTCATGACCCAGATGATTGATAGCATCAATGGCATTGTGAAAGGATGCCACCAGATCGAGTTGGTCCGTTTTCCGGATATATTCCTCCAGTACCTTTCTAGAGAGTTCGTCGTCTTCGATAATGATACATTTCATCCTGCAGTTTTTGGTAGGTTATCACTGTAAATCAGGCCAAAAATACGAAAAATGTCAGAAAAAAAACAAAGAATTACTGTTCTTACGAACTCTTTCCCCGTTCCTGCCACTTCCGGATGATCTGTTCCGATGATTTGATGCTGGTTTTAAGCCAGTCGAGATAGATCTTTTCTTTTTCTTCTCCGGAAAGTTGCCATCCTTCCATTTTGTGGAGACGGGGCACCAGATGGCTGAGGATGA
>CAZYQV010000450.1:0-4519 GCA_964649775.1 uncultured Rikenellaceae bacterium | reverse complement strand
TATTCATTTTCTCCGCCGCCATCTGCATATAGTCGTTCTTGGTGAAGGTCTCACCCACAGCGGGGATATCAATGCCGCGGGCAGCCACCTCTTTCTGCAGGAGGGTGAAGCGTGCTCCGATGTTGGCATACGCTTTTCCCGAGAGCAGGCCGGCCAGGAAGTGGGCGGCGGCGATGGGCAGGAAGGAGGTGCCCATGTAGAGGGCTTTTTTGTCCGGCGGGGCGATGCGTCCCACATATTCGGTGAACTTGGGTGAGCTGGCCATCTCACCGATGGCGAAGACCAGGATGCCGAAGATGACGATCCATCCGTTCATGCTGGAGAACATGAAGAAAAGACCGCCGGCCAGGATGATGATCCCCACGATCATGGCATGCAGCGGCTTGAAACGCATGGCCACGGACGAGATGAACAGCTGCAGGACGATGATGAATAAAGCGTCCAGGCTGGTGAGCCCCACGGCCGTGATCTTCCCCGGCGCCAGGCCCACCGAGGCGCTCAGCTGGTCGAAGTTGACCCAGTCGTTGATGAAGGTGGGGAAGGTGTAGTACAGCTGGTTGAAGGCGGTCCAGAAGATGGCCATAATGGTGAGGAAAAGCACATACTTCCAGTCGGTGAGGGTGACCAGGATATTCTCAAAAGCCTTGAGGATCTTGCCGCCGAGGGATTCACCATCCTCTTCCTCCGCACGGTGCGGCTCCCGGAAGAAGAAAAGCACGATGAGGAAGTTCACCGCAATGGTGGCCATCGAGATATAAAAGACATATTTCCAGTCGAGCTCATACACCAGCCCGGAGATGAAGGGGCCGATGAAACCGCCGATGTTGACCATCATGTAAAAAATGCCGAAACCGATGGAGGAGGTCTCCTCAGCGGTGGTCTTGGCCACGACGGCCGAGATAATGGGCATGAAAAGGGCGCCGGCGGTGGCCAGGAAAATGTAGGCGAAGAAGACCAGACCGTAGCTCCTGAAATGGCCCACCATGAAGTATCCGGCGATATAGCTCAGGAAGGAGAGGATCAGCATCTTCTTGTAACCGATCTTGTCGGCGATGGCGCCGGTGATCAGCGGCAGGAAATAGAGCAGCATCGACCCTGTGCCGATGATGATGCCTTTCTGGGCGTCGGAGAACCCCAGGGCGCCCGTGTCGCGCGAGAGGGTGAGGTAAAGGGCCAGTGCGTTGTACATGCCGTACCAGGCCCACCGCTCGAACAACTCCATGATGTTGGAGATCCAGAAAACACGGGGAAGCTTCCTGATTACCTGAACCATTGTTGCCATGATCTTCTCTTTTGGGGTTTTACAAGTAGCGGCAAAGATAAAAAAGTTCGTGGTTCTCCGGCAGGATCACCTATGATGATCATTCTTCGGGAGAGCTTTCTTCGAGGTAGAAATAGGCTGTCTTTTCATCGACATCATCGTAGGTGATGATCTCGCGGTCGCCCTGTTCGCGGTAGAAGGAGAGCATGGCAAAGTCGCCGGCACACATGGTGGCATGGGCGAAAAGGGCGAGGTAGAAACTCCACGACAGGTAGCCGGGGAGCAGCCAGGCGGTCACCCACAAGCCGGTGCTGATCACAAAGAAAGGGGCCAGGGCGATGCGGGTGAAGGCTCTCCGGCGGACAGGATGCCGGTGGGCCGTGACATAGAAAAAGAAATTCTTCAGATCGGCACCGATACGTATGTTGCGCCCGCCGGAAAAGATGAAAAAAAGAGCATGGAGACCCTCATGCAGCGGGATCAGCAACAGAGGGATGCCGGCGAACCCCAGGAAACCGTACCACAGGGCGTTCAGCACACCGGGGGCGGAGGAGAAAAAGATCACCGTCGGTTTTATGGCGATAAGCAGAAACACCACCACGGAAAACCAGAAAAAAGAGGTCTCCTGGTTCCTGCGAAAGAGATAGCTCATGACGAACTCCGGGATCTCGTGGTAAGGAAGTTTGCGTATCAGCCTGTATCTGCCGGGGTCTTGCAGCTCTTCGACACTGATCTTTGTTGCCATGCTTCAAAATTAGTAAATTTACGGTATGAAGACAGGAGGCGGAAAAGTGCGATGGTATGTTTTTTGTTTGGTGTTGTAAAAAAAATATTGTTGGCGGGAAGATGATGATGAAGAGGCTGATGGTGATCTGGGGGCTGGCGCTGCTGGCAATGAAAGGATATGCACAGAAGCATCCGGAGAGGGATACTGTGCAGGCACCGCAGGTGCTCCGGT
Organism: uncultured Rikenellaceae bacterium; assembly: GCA_964649775.1. Taxonomy (GTDB): domain Bacteria; phylum Bacteroidota; class Bacteroidia; order Bacteroidales; family VadinHA17; genus DRPN01. Next base: position 2,300 of record CAZYQV010000450.1, on the reverse strand, counting down.
CCCTCGAGGTGAACGGCGATACGCTGCCGGTGGTTAACCTCAAAGAGGTGCGGGTGATGCCCATGCCGAAATTCAGGAACCGCCGGGAATACCGCCGCTACAGCCGTTATGTGCGCAACGTGAAGAAAGTGTATCCTTACGCCAAGTTCACCGCGCACCTGCTGAACGAGATGGAGCAGCATCTCGACTCCCTCACCACAGAGAAAGAGAAAAAAGCCTATATAAAGAGTGTGGAGAAGTCGCTCAAAGCCAAATACTCCGATGTGATCTGGAACATGACCTTCTCACAGGGCAAGATCCTCATCAAGCTGATCGACCGGGAGACCGGCATGACCTCCTACGAGATCATCGACCGGATGAAAGGGGCTTTCAATGCCGGTTTCTGGCAGGCAGTGGCCCGTCTCTTCGGGTCGAACCTAAAGATGAAATTCGACCCGGAAGGGGAAGACCGTATCCTGAACCAGGTGGTTATGATGATCGAGTACGGAATGATATAGGAACGACAAACCACCAACTCGAAACTCGAAACTCGAAACTCACAACTCCCAACTCGTAACTCGTAACTCGCAACTCTTCTACCTCATCATCTCCATCATGGCTTTCACCACATTGAGAGCCCCATCGGCGATGTCGAGGATGGTGGCGTCGAGCATGTAGCAGGGGGTGGTGGCCACGTTGTATTTCTTGTCGACGATCACCTCGCCGTGGCCGGTCTGCACATGACGGGCGCCCATGGCTTCGATGGCTTCGGCCGTGGCTTTGTCCTGGCCGATGGTCACCTCCACATCTTCCAGCACACGGGCCACCACCGCCGGGGAGATGCAGAGGGCCCCGATGGGCTTGCCGGCAGCTACCATCGCCCTGATGGCGCCGGCCACCTCTTCGTTGACATCGCACTGCGGTCCTTTGAAGGCGAAGTCGCTGAGGTTCTTGGCCACGCCGAAGCCGCCGGGCATGATGAGGGCATCGAAATCTTTTTCATCGAACTCGCTCAGAGGCCGTATCTTGCCGCGGGCAATGCGGGCCGACTCGATCAGCACGTTGCGGCTTTCGTTCATCTCCTCTCCTGTGAGATGGTTGATGACATGATACTGGGGGATGTCGGGGGCAAAGATCTCATAGACCCCTCCGTTCTTCATGATGGCATAGAGGGTCATGGTGGCCTCGTGGATCTCGGCACCGTCATAAACGCCGCATCCCGAGAGAATGACTGCAAATTTTTTCTTATCTTCCATGGTCGTAGAATTTTATCGTTTGGTCATATAAAGGTAAAAAATTTTCCTGCTGTGTGAATTATGAAAAGAGTCTTTTTAGCCCTCCCCGCCGGAGATGATCCCGGGATAAGGGAACATTATGACAGCATACGTGCCTCGCTGGCGGAGGAGACGATCAAATGGGTGAGGCCGGAGAACCTGCACCTGACGCTTCATTTCTTCGGGGATATGGAAGAGGAGGTCCTTGCCCGGGCCGACGGTCTTTTCCGGCAATATTTCCGTGACCTGCCCGCTTTCGACCTCGTCTTCCGCGATGCAGGGGTCTTCCCCATGGAACACAGGCCGCGGGTGCTGTGGTTCGGTGTTGCCGCTAATGCCGCCCTGGACAGGCTGGCAGAGGCCGTCGGGGATGTGCTGCTGGAGGGCGACCTGCCCCTGCCGGACAAACCTTTCTCGCCCCACCTGACGATCGGACGCATCAAATGGATCGGCGACAGGAGAAGCCTGGGCCAACTGCTACAGAAATACAAAGGAGAGGAGATCGCCCGGCTGCCGGTCGGAGAGGTGCATCTCATCGAAAGCATCCTCCGCCCCGAAGGGCCGGAATACCGGACCCTGTACAAATACCGGCTGGGAGAAGAAGCTTGAAGCATGATGCTCGAAGCTCGAAGAAGAGAGCTATTCATCAGCCCTCGGTCATCGTTCTTATTTCCCTTTTCCTTTCAGCACGGTGACCAAGGTGTGGGAGATGATCTTCATGTCGACGTAAAGTGACATGTTTTCTATATAGATAAGGTCGAACTGCATCCTGTCGATCATCTGCTCCACATTCTCTGCATAGCCGTACTTGACCTGTCCCCAGGAGGTGATGCCTGGTTTTACTTTCTGCAGATGGATGTAATGGGGTGCTCTTTCAAGGATCTTGTCGACAAAGTATTTCCTTTCGGGGCGGGGGCCCACGAGCGACATCTCCCCTTTGAGCACATTGATGAAGTTGGGCAGCTCGTCGAGACGTGTGCGCCGCAGGAAACGGCCTATGGGTGTGATGCGCGGGTCGTTGACCGACGAGAGCGCCGGTCCGTCTTT
>CAZYQV010000449.1:0-3796 GCA_964649775.1 uncultured Rikenellaceae bacterium | reverse complement strand
CTTCTCCGTTGTTGATGCGCTGCATAAGCAGTGCTGTTCCCCGGAGGGTGCTATTCAGGTTGCTGATCGTTTCCTTTATTTCCGCGTCGGTCAGTGAATCGCTCAGCTGGGCGAGGTTGTCCATCACGTGGTCCAGTTTGTCGAGGTTCTCCTGCACTCCGGCGAGGATCTTCTGTACGTGGCCGTCTTTGTGTGTCAGCATGGTGTCCAGGGTATAGCTCATCCTGCGCAGGTGGGCCATGGTAACCTGCAGGTCGCGCGTGGTCTTGGCAAAGTCCGACCTGAAATCATCGTCGAGCATGCTGTTGACGACCGTAGCCAGGGAGTCGAGGGTCACCACAAGGTGTTCGGTTTTTTCTTTCAGGGGGACGATCTCCTCGTTGAGCTGGTCCATCAGGCCTGCCTCTATCTCGCCGGGCAGCGTATCCCCGTATTCCAGGTTTTCCGGGGAGGAGCCCCTGTCGATACGGATGGCTTTGGTCCCCATGATATCGGCGTTGACCAGCACTGCCCTGGAATCTTTCGGTATCGTGACGTTCTGTTCCAGCGAGATCGTTACCACCAGCTTGCCGGCATTGTGGTTGAGGAACTCGATGTCGTCCACCAGGCCTACCTTGAACCCGTTGATATAGACGGTGTTTGATTCTTTCAGCCCGTTGATGTCGTTATATACGACATAGTAATGATGGATGGGATTCAGTATGTTCAGGCCCTTGACGTAATTGAACAGCCATACAAAAATGGCCAGTGTGATGGTCATGATAACCCCGACCTTTATTTCAGTCGAATGTTTTTTCATAATACTCTTTTTCAGAAAGACTCCACAATTTAATGATTTATTTCCTTTAAAGCATCATCCAGCGGGATGATCTTGTCCGAGCGTATCCCAACGACAAAAGCTCCCGGGAAGGCTTTGACCAGTTTTTTCCTCAGCTCTTTGGCTTCTGCCAGCGAGGTGGTGTGGCCGATGATGTACTTGTATCTTTTCCCGTCATAGATCTCTTTGACGGGGGAATATTTTTTCAGTTTCTTGTTTCCGGCCGGGATCTTTTTCACCGATGCCATCACCTGAACGCCCAGCCATGCCTGGGGTGTGGCCGGTTTCTCGAAGGAGAAGTTGCTCCTGCTCTCGATGCGGTTCTTATACTCCTTGAAGGCCCGGTAGATGGCCGAGGCGATGATGGCCTGGCCGTTCTCAGAGCGGAGGAAGACCTCCTCCCGCGGGTTGGAGAGAAAACCGGTCTCAATAAGCACACTGGGCATGTATGTTCTCCACAATACTGCAAAGAAAGCCTGCCGCACCCCCCGGTCGTGGCGCCCCGCACGCCGGCGGAACTGGTCCTGCACGAGGGCCGCAAACTCCAGGCTCTGGTTACGGTATACGTTCTGGGCCATGTTGAAAGAGATCATCGACACCGGATCATCGGGGTCGAACCCTTCGTAGTGTTGCTTATAGTCCTTTTCGAGGGTGATCACATCGTTCTCTTTTTTTACCACCTCCATGTTCTTGTTGTTCTTGTCGATACCCATCACATAGGTCTCGGCACCGATGATGTTCTTGTTGGGGTTGGAGTTGCAGTGTATCGAGATGAAGAGGTCGGCATGCACCTTGTTGGCGATCTCACCCCGCCGGTACAGCTCGATGAAGACGTCTGTCTTGCGTGTATAGATCACCTGCACATCTTTCACGTTCTCCTCGATGTACTTCCCCACCTTCAGGGCGATGGAGAGCGCGATATCCTTCTCCTTGCTGTGACGCCCCAGCGTGCCGGGGTCGTGGCCTCCGTGGCCGGCATCGATCACCACTGTTTTTACACGGTAACCCTGTTGTCCTTCCTCCTGGGCCTGCGTGAGCGGGAGAGGAAGCAGGAACGCAAGAAAAAGCAACAGATCCCGTTTAAAAAAAATGCCGGGCAGAATGTTCTTCGCAGCCTCTATCATCTCATCTAATTTCGTTAGTTTTGCCGTGGCGTAAAAATGTCTGGAATACTTTGTCATTAAAACAAAAGACATACAAAAATAGTATATTCCGCCGGCATAAAAAGATTTTTCTTTTTTTGTCATTTTTCTTTTTATCCCTTTTCTCCCGGGGGCAGCAGGAAATCCCCTCCGTGCAATACCTTCGTCCCGACAGCAGCGGCATGATCGTGCCCGACCGGGAGATGATCGTCCGGGACACGCTGATCATGCCGGCCGACACGCAGCAGGTGGCCGCCGATACTGCGGCATCCGGGGATGTCATTGATGCGCCCATCAAATATGTGGCGACCGACTCGCTCGTGATGGATATGGATGAGAAGAAAGCTTATCTCTACGGGGATGCGCAGGTCGACTACAAGGACATCACCCTCCAAGCAGAGTATATAGAGATCGATTTCCAGAAAAACGAGGTCTTTGCAAAAGGCCTGCCCGACAGTACAGGGACGGTACAGGGCAAGCCACAGTTCTCCCAGGGAAACGAACAGTTTGAGTCGGAGACCATCCGGTACAATTTCCGCAGCCGCAAAGGATATATCCGGGGGGTGGTCACCGAGCAGGAGGGGGGCTTTCTCCACAGTTCGGTCACCAAAAGACAGGAGAACGGCGCCTTCGACATCAAAGGAGCCAAATACACCACCTGCGATGCTCCCCATCCCCATTACTATGTGGCCCTCACCAAGGCCGAGGTGATCCCCGGCAAGGAGATCATCTCGGGCCCCGCCTACATGGTCATCGGCGATGTGCCCATCCCGGTGGCTGTGCCTTTCGGCTTTTTCCCGATGAAGAAAACCCACGCCTCCGGTATCCTCATCCCCGAATACGGGGAGGAGAAGAACAGGGGCTTCTTCCTCCGCAACGGAGGGTACTACTTTGCCCTGAACGACTATTTCGACCTGAGCATCACCGGCGACATATATACCAACGGCACCTGGGGGGTACGCCTGGGGAGCAACTACCGCCGCCGGTACAAGTACAGCGGGAACGTGGGACTCGTCTATTTCAAGAACGTCTCGGGGAGTCTGGACGTGGGGGATTATGTGGCCAAGAGCGACTACTCCATCCGGTGGACCTACAGCCAGGATGCCAAGGCCAACCCCACCAGCACCTTCCGCGCCTCGGTGAACCTCAGCTCCAGCTCTTACGACAAACGCCACAGCTACAACGCGCAGGACTACCTGACCAACACCAAACAGTCGAGTATATCTTTCTCCAAACGATGGCCCGGCTCGCCCTTTAACTTCACCGGCAGCCTATCCCATTCACAGAACTCACAGACCAAAGCGGTAGACCTCAACTTGCCCAAGCTCTCTTTCAATATGAACCGCATCTATCCTTTCCGCGGCAAACGCTCCACCGCCCAGCACTGGTATGACAACATCGATCTTACCTACAACGCCATGCTGGAGAACCGCATCAAGACCAAGGACACGCTCCTCTTCACCTCGCAGGTGTTCGACAATATGAGCAACGGCTTCAGACACAGCATCCCGCTGGGGGTCAACTTCAAGCCGTTCAATAACTTCAACATCACGCCGCGGATACGCTATACGGGTATGCTCTATACCAAAAACATAGAAAAACACTATGAATATGCTTTTGATGCGGTCAACCACCGCTACCATTCCACGCTAATCACCGATACGATCAAGAAAGTTCAGTATGCACAGTAGTTGCTGCCGTCGCTGAGCCTTACCCTCAATCCCAAGATCTACGGCATGTATGTTTTCAAGAACCCCGAGGCAAAGGTGATTGCGGTACGCCATGTGATGACACCCGCCGTGAGTTTCTCTTATGTCCCCGATATGAACTCTTTCAT
>CAZYQV010000448.1:0-3445 GCA_964649775.1 uncultured Rikenellaceae bacterium | reverse complement strand
CGCCAGACGCTCGCGGTCGCTCTTCAGCGCATCGGAGATCTGCGAGAGGATCTCATAACGCTGCCACGAGGGCATGCGCTCCATCACCGCCTCGGCAGCCACGCCGGCCGTGATGGTCTCCTCCAGCTCGGCAGCCCCGGCCAGCCATGTGCGGGCAAACACTTTATGATCATAAGGATTGGTGACCGGCAGGGGCGTCTCCGTCGTCCTGAACTCCCCCGCCACGTAGATTTTGTACTCTTCCATGATTATCAGGTTTTGGTATAAACAAAGTTAGCCCAAAATTGGCAAATGCATGGTAAAAATGAGATATAAAATTACCAGACAGCAGGTGCCCCTCCCGCTTCAACACATTCAACCCAACCTCCCCTGTCCGCCATAGCCTGCAGGGCGACGGGGGATCAACTATTCAACCTTCCTCCTTTCCAGCCCCGGGCTTTCTCTTTTCCCGGATATCTTTCACTATCTTTGCCGGAAATTTCCGGCTATGGACCTGCGAAAAAAACACTGGCAGTGGCTCTCTCTCCTGTTCCTCTCGATGATCTGGGGCAGCTCGTTCATCCTGATGAAGAAAGGGCTGCGTTCATACAGCTCAGTCCATGTAGCTTCACTGCGTATGTTCTTTGCCTGGATCATGTTCCTGCCGGTGACCTTCTCGCGTCTGAAGCGTCTGAAGCGTCATCACTGGGGCTGGCTGATCCTCACCGGCATCATCGGCAATTTCCTCCCTGCCAACCTCTTCACCCTGGCCCAGACCCACATCGACAGCTCGCTGGCAGGCATCCTCAACTCGCTGACCCCCCTCTTCACCCTGGTGGTAGGTCTGGTCTTCTTCCGCAGTCACGTATTGCTGATCAACATCGTGGGGCTGCTGCTCGGACTGGCAGGCGCCGCCGGACTGATCTATGACCACAATGTTTCTCTGGCAGACCAGAGCAATATCTACGGCATCTTCATCATCCTGGCCACCGTCTTGTACGGCTTCAACGTCAACCTCCTCAAATACAAGCTGGCCGACCTCGACGGCATCACCATTGTCTCGAGCATTTTCTTCTTCATCGGTCCCCTGGCAGCCCTCACCCTTCTCTTCACCGGCTTCCCGGAGGTCATCCGCGAGCAGGGGGTCGTCTGGCACGACCTGGGATACATCGCCCTCCTCTCCCTCTTCGGCTCGGTGGTGGCTGTCACGCTCTTCAATATCCTGCTGAAATATATCTCACCCATCTTTGCCACGTCCGTCACCTACATCATCCCCGTCTTCGCCATCCTGTGGGGCGTCATCGACGGCGAACATCTCAGTGCCGACCAGGTTCTCTGGATATTTGTTATTTTTACGGGCGTATACCTGGTCAACAAACAAAAACTGGTCGAAGTAGGGTCCTGATATGAAAAACAGGCAGATATATCTTCTTCTCCTGGCCTCCGCCATCCTGCTGAGCCTGCCCTATTACCGCTTTTTCTCCGGCATCGTCCTGTTCATCGCCTGGGTGCCCATGCTGTTCGTGGAGGACTACCTCACACAATACAGGGAGAAATACCGCTCCAGACGTATGTTCTTCCTCGCCTGGCTCACCTTCCTGATCTGGAACCTGCTGACGGTATACTGGATATGGAACGCCACCATCCCCGGCGCCATCGCGGCATACATCATCAACAGCCTCATCATGGCCGTGGCTTTCTGGCTGATCCACCTGGTACACCGCACGCTGGGCGACCGCATGGGATATTTCGGGTTCCTGGTCATCTGGACCGCCTACGAGCATTACTATCTGAACATTCAGATCAATTTCCCCTGGCTGCTCATGGGCAACGGTTTTGCCAAGGACATCACCATGGTGCAATGGTATGAATACACCGGCACCCTCGGCGGCACCTTCTGGGTCCTTTTCGTCAACCTGCTGCTTTTTGTTCTCTTGAGGCATTACGTCCGCACGGACACCCTGCGCGGCAAATACTTCGAGCTGGGCCTGCTGGGGGTGGTGCTGGCCCTGCCCATAGGCTGGTCGGTGATCCGCTACCATACCCTGCAGGAGAAGGGAACACCGGTGGAGGTGGTGGTCGTGCAGCCCAACATCGACCCGTACAATGATAAGTTCTCCGGCATGAGCAACGACGAGCAGCTGAGCATCATCCTGCATCTGGCTGATTCACTGGTCACGGACCACACCGACTATGTGGTGGTCCCGGAGACGGCCATCAACGACGGCCTGCTGGAGAACGATCTCTCCCGCAGCAGGAGCCTACGGCGTATCCGGGCCTTTGTCAAAAAACATCCCCGTGTCAGGTTCGTCACGGGTGCCACCACCTGGCGTATCTACCCCGCCGGGCCACAGCCCACGCCCACCGCAAGGAAAAGAGCCGACGGCACCTGGGAGGACATCTTTAACGCGGCCCTGCAGATAGACACCACCTCCGTCATCCAGGTATATCACAAGTCGAAGCTGGTGGTAGGCGTCGAGATGATCCCCCATCCGAAGCTGCTGCGGCCTCTCCTGGGCAACATCCTCATCGACCTGGGCGGCAGCCTCGGCGGCTACGGCACCCAGGAAAAACGTACGCCCCTGGTATCGCCCGACAGCACCTTCAGGGTAGGCGTGGCCATCTGTTACGAGTCGATCTTCGGAGATTATGTCACAGGCTATGTGAAGGAGGGTGCCAACCTGCTCTTCGTCATCACCAACGACGGCTGGTGGGGCAACACGCCGGGGTATCACCAGCACCGCACCTATGCCAGCCTGCGCGCCATAGAGACACGCCGCAGCATCGCCCGCTCGGCCAACACCGGCATCTCCTGCTTCATCGACCAGAAGGGAAAAGCCTCACATCTCACCCCCTGGTGGACCCGCGACGCCATACGCGGAGTGATCCATACCAACGAAAAGAAAACTTTCTACACCCGTCACGGAGATTATTTTGGCCGTGTGAGCGATTTCTTCGCCATCATCCTGATCCTCTATGTGATCGCACAGCGCCTGATGGAACGAAAACAAAAAAGAAGAACCATTTCCTCCTGAACATACCGGCAAATACCCTATGCCCGACCAGATTCCATGAATATTTCCTATTTTTACAGACATTTATCTGGTGAACAAACAAAAACCGGCAGAGGTGTAAAGGCCCTTTCATGAAAAACAGGCAGATATATCTTCTCCTTCTGGGCAGTGCTGTGCTGTTGAGTCTCCCTTTTTACCGAAGTTTTTCAGGCATCGTGTTGCTCATTGCCTGGGTCCCTCTTTTGTTTGTCGAAGATTATCTTACCCGCAACAAGGACCGGTACCCTTCCACTCGTATGTTTCTGTTGTCGTGGCTCACCTTCCTGATCTGGAATCTGCTGACAACATACTGGATATGGTACAGCACCATCGGAGGCGCTATCTTTTCTTTTGTCGCCAACAGCATGGTGATGGCTGTGGCTTTCTGGCTGTTCCATCTGGCACACCGCACC
>CAZYQV010000447.1:0-5412 GCA_964649775.1 uncultured Rikenellaceae bacterium | reverse complement strand
ACGAACTACTAACCACTAACCAACAATAATGAAAAGAAGAAATTTTGTCAAGAAAAGCGCTGCCACGGCAGCAGCAGCCATGGTGGTTCCCACCATCGTGCCTTCCTCTGTTTTCGGGAAAGATGCACCCAGCAACAAGATCAACATCGGTCAGATCGGCTGCGGCCGCATCGCCCGTTCCTGGGATATGCCCGCCACCCTCAAGTTTGATGATGTGCGTTTCATCGCCGTGAGCGACCTCGACGCCCACCGCATGGCCGACGGGAAGAAGCTCGTTGAGGATTTTTATACAAAAAAGAAGGGCAAGAAGAAATATGTCGATGTGAAGATGTACGGCGACTATAAGGAGATGTTGCAGAACAAGGACATCGATGCGGTGGTCATCAGCACGCCCGACCACTGGCATGCCCAGCCGGCCATGGAGGCGGCGCTGGCGGGCAAGGACATCTACCTGCAGAAGCCCACCTCGCTGACGGTCGTCGAGGGACGTCAGCTGGCCGATGTGGTGAAGAAGACGGATGTGATCCTGCAGATGGGCACGCAGCAGCGCTCCATGCCGCAGTTCCGCATCGCCGCCGAGCTGGTGCGCAACGGCCGCATCGGCAAGCTGCAGACGGTGAAGATAGGTCTTCCCGGCGATCCGGCAGGGCCGGAGGCAGGACCCATGCCGGTGCCGCCCAACCTCAACTACGACATGTGGCTGGGCTCCACGCCCGAGGTGTACTACACCGAGCTGCGCGTACATCCCCAAAAAGGTTACAGCCGTCCCGGCTGGCTGCGCTGTGAACAGTTCGGCGCCGGCATGATCACCGGCTGGGGACAGCATCATGTCGACTCGGCCAACTGGGGCATGGATACGGCGCTGACCGGCCCCGTGGCGGTGGAGGCCGTAGCCCAGTTCCCGCGCTCCGGCATCTGGGACGTGCACATGGATTTCATGGTCAAAGCCCTCTACGAAGACGGCGTGGAGATGTACATCAGCAACGGATACACCAACGGCATCCGTTATGAGGGCACCGACGGCTGGATCTTCGTCTCGCGTGGCAACTACGCCGCCACAGCCAGTGATCCTGTCTCCAAAGAGAAGAACAAAAAAGCCCTCGACGCCAGCGACCCGAAGATCCTGGAGTGGCAGCCCGGCCCCGGCGACATACACCTCTACCGCGCCGACGACCACCACGGCAACTGGGTCGAGTGTATGAAAACACACAAGACACCCATCTCCCCCATCGAAGAGGGACACCGTGCCTGCACGGTATGCCTCATCAGCCACATCGCCATGAAGATACCGGGACGTCTTGAATGGGATCCCGCCAAAGAGAAGTTCCTCAACAGCGACGAGGCCAACAAACGCCTCTCACGGCCGCAGAGGTATCCGTACGGGACGAACTATGTGAAGCTCGAAGCTTGATGTCGGAGCGTAGCGAAGATCCCGGCTTGCCGGGGCTCGAAGCTCGAAGCTCGAATAACCAACGTTGAATCAATATATTATGAAAAGGAACAAAACACTTATCTTCTTTCTGGCCGGGGCACTGCTGGCCGGACTGACTGCCTGCACGGGCAATAAAAGTAAAACAAAAGAATCCGAAAAGATGAAAAAAGAGTATCCCGTCACCCTGATGACCCTTGAGCCGGGGCATTTCCATGCGGCCCTGGTGCAGAAGAGCATGTATGACGAGGTCAACCCCACCGCATACGTATATGCTCCCAAAGGTCCCGAGCTGGAGAGCTTCCTGGCCTTCATCAAACAGTTCAACAGCCGGCCCGGCAACCCCACCTCCTGGAATGAGGTGGTTTATGACCGGTCCGACTATCTGGAGAAGATGCTCTCGGAGAAGCCAGGCAATGTGGTGGTGCTCTCGGGCAACAACGCCCGCAAGACCGAGTATATCCTCAAGGCGGTGGAGGCAGGTCTCAACGTCTATGCCGACAAGCCGATGGTGATCACGCCGGAGGCCTACCCCGAGCTGGTGAAGGCCTTCGACACAGCCAAAGAAAAAGGTCTGCTCCTCTACGACATCATGACCGAGCGTTTTGAGATCACGGCCATGCTGCAGCGTGAGCTGGCCCATATCCCCAGCCTCTTCGGTGAGTTGCAGAAAGGCACCCCGGATAACCCATCGCTCATCCAGGAGAGCATCCACCGTTTCTACAAGAATGTCGCCGGCAAACCGCTGGTGCGGCCGGCGTGGTTCTTTGATGTGGCCCAGCAGGGCGAAGGCATCGTGGATGTGGAGACCCATCTGGTGGACCTGATCATGTGGGGAGCATTTCCCAACACGGTCATCCGGAAAGAGGATGTGAAGATCACCGGCGCCCGCCGCTGGACCACCGACCTGAGCCCCGAACAGTTCGGGACGGTCACGGGTCTGAAAGAATGGCCCGCTTTCCTGAAGAAATATGTAGACGGGGGTCTGCTGAAGGTGTACTCCAACGGAGCGATCACCTTTGAGATCAACGGTATCTTCGCCCGGGCCACTGTGGAGTGGACCTACCACACCCCCGAGCGCTCCGACACCCACTACAGCCTGATGCGGGGCACCGGCTGCGACCTGATCATCAGCCAGAAAGAGAAAGAAGACTACCATCCCACACTCTATATCAAAGCAGCCCCGGGGAATGATCTGAAGAGATTCGCCGGTGAGCTGGACCGCGTCATGACGGAGGTGATCACCCCGAAATATCCCGGCGTGGCCGTGGAGAAGATCGCCGATGACACCTGGAAGGTCATCATCCCAAAGAAATACGACGTAGGCCATGAGGCCCACTTCGGGCAGGTGACGGAGAACTATCTCGACTACCTGCTCCACGGCAACATGCCTGCCTGGGAGGTGCCCAACATGATTACAAAGTACTTCATCACGACGGAAGGACTGAAGGAGGCGATGAAGCGATGAAGCCCCGCCTTCGCACAAGGCTACGGCGGGTAAAAGATGATGCGAAAGGTTGAAGGTTAAGGATTAGAGATGAGGGTTTAGGGTTTAGTGGGACTGGCTCAGAAAATTACGAACAGGCCGAATATCGTTCCCTCCCTATCGGCACGTTGTTTCTATCATTCTATCATTCTATCATTGACCTTCCTCCGGTCCCTGCTGCTAGTAAGCGATCTTTTGAAGCCCGGGGCACAGCGGGTATTCTTTGTTATTCCATCGAAATACCCCCCTCACCCCTTCGGGCAGGGTAACGGATCCGCTGATCCTGCCGTTGTCGTCTTTCTGCAGTGACACACTGATCAACCCTCCTGCGGGATGCGGCATCTGTGCCTCTATCCTCTTCAGATATCCAAAAGCAGGGGCGATCTCTACCTTTTGAAAGCCCGGCTCAGCCGGGCTGATCCCGGCCACCGTGCCGAGCAGGTCGAAACAGGGCGTGGAGCTCCAGGGATGACAGTCGGAACGGGTCACCCCGTCCGTTTCGGGGAAAGTGGTCAGGCCGAGGGCCAGCATGCGGCGCCACGGCTCCAGCTCGTCGAGATAACGGTCGGCCATTCCCGTTTTCCGGAGGGCACGGAAGAGATAAAACTTGAAATAGAGGGTGGCCTCCACCACTCCGGTATCGGAAAGGATACGTTCCATGATCTTCCGCTGCAGGGGCTCCTCCACCACATCCGCCAGCACGGCCATCACATTGGTATGTTGTGAGAACACCTTCTTCTCCGCCGTCTCGGCAAAAAGACCTTTCTGTCCGTCATAACAACACCTGCGCACTGCCTCTCCGATGCTTTCCGCCAGACGGCTGTACCTGGCAGCCTCCCGGTCCCATCCATAGTAACGGAACAGCTCTACAGCATCCTTCAGGGCACAGAGATACTGCATGTTGATGTTGGCCGAATGTCCGTCATCGGCACCGGGAGGGATGCCATTGGAAAATGCTGCGACCCAGTCGGTGAAGTTCCACCACTCCGTACGGGCCACCATCCCCTCCTCATCTACCCTCTGTTCAAACCATTCGAGGACACCCCGTATCCCCGGCAGGAAACGCCTAACGAAAGCCGTATCATCCCTGTAAAGAAAATAATCATGCACCATCCCTGTCCAGAAAAGGGAGAAAGGCGGGATGATCTGTTTGATATAGGAAGGATAGCGGCTCTGCGTCAGTCCTTCGGGGGTGCGTGAGTCGTCAAAGAGCGCGATGGCCTTGCGCATCAGCCGGTCATCGCCGGAGACACAGAGGGAAACGAGCGAGCTCAGGCGCGTATCCCCCACATATTGCAACTGTTCATAGTAGGGAGTATCGTAGAATGTTTCGTCGGCGCCGTTGCGCAGGGTACGCCAGGCCACCTCCCAGATCTTCTCCAGTTCCGGATCGTCACACCGGAAAGAAGCCACCTCCCGGAAAGGATAAGCGGTATATACGCTCGAAAAGTCCTCCAGGACCAGGGGCGCCCCACCGGTCTCAATATCGAGCTGCACATAACGGAAAGTACGCTTGGCCAACGGCCGGAAAAGCCGTTTCTCCCCTCCGTCGGGAGAGAAGATATCGTAAACGCCAAAGATCTCTTTGCCGCCGGTCTCATTGCGGTTTCCTTTCCTGTCGACGGACAGCATGTGACCATCGCTCCGGGAGCTGTCAGCAGGGAGAGGACGCAGGAGTGCTTCCGCATAGGTGATCTTTATCCTGCTGCCTTCGCCACCGCTGACGGTCAGCTCGGGGAAAGCCACGGTATGCACGCGCTGGTCGAGGAGCAGGAGAGCCTTTGTGCGGGGTGGCACCGTCAGGGGGGCTGTCCCCTGCAGAAAGCCTTCCGGCACCTGCACCCCTCCGGCCCGGACCACACGGCCGAAACGCTGAGGCCGCTCCTCCATGAGGGGTATCTCCCGCGGCACCAGGAACCAGGTGCTGCCATACAAAAACCCTCTGCCGGCAGCGAACTCTACCGTGGCCGGGCGGGGTGTCAGCCAGCGCGCATCATCATAGCCGGGCTGCTGCCATCCCCAGGGATAACGCGTACCGTCCACCTTGTCTCCCGGACCGGCACAGTAATACGCCTGCAGGTCGGAGGGCAGAAAAGGGATGGATCCATAAGCCTCGTTACGGATCACCTTCCATCCCTCCTCACCGGTATTGATGGAGCCCCCCTCTCCTTCCGGTCCCTGCAGGATGAAAGCTGTCTGGAATGTTTGTTGTGCACCACGCCGGTATTCGCCGAAGTTGACCACTTCGGCGGCCAGCACATTGCTCCCCTTCGTGAGCCAAGGTGCCAGATCGAGCGTCTCATAGCGCCAGTGCGACAGATCACCCAGGGCAGGCCCCGAGCAGACCGCCTCCCCATTGACAAAAAGACGGTAGCGGTTGTCCGCAGAGACAAATACGATGAAATGCTCCGGCTGTTCCTTCAGCTCAAAAGTACGCCGGAAGAGAAAGACACCATAATCCAGGGTGGAGGCCTCAGGATGAGTGATCCACTTTGCT
>CAZYQV010000446.1:0-6489 GCA_964649775.1 uncultured Rikenellaceae bacterium | reverse complement strand
TAACTTTGTAATGTTAATGCAATGTGAATGGCAGGCAGTCAACTCATAGACGAACTGAGAGAGAAAGTGAAAAAGGCCGGTGCGGTGATGCAGCGGCTGCGTGAGGAGAACAGGGAGTTGCAGAAGAAGGTGGAAGAGGCGGATGAGGCACTGAAAGAGAAAGAGCGTTTGCTGGCTGACCTGCAGACCAGGTATGAAACGTTGAAACTGGCAAAATCTCTCTCCGGCATTGTCCCGGAAGGAGGGGATGCCAAAAGCAAGATAAACGTGATCATTCGGGATTTGGACAGGTGTATAGGCCTGCTCAACCGTTAACAGAAGTGTTGAGAAAGAGTTATGGAAGAAGAGGAATTTTCGATAAGGGTGAAAGTGGCAGACAGATATTATCCGCTGAGGATAGCGAGAAAGGATGAGGAGATGGTACGCAGGGCCGCACAGGGGATCAACGAAAAACTGTTGCAGTACGAAAAGCGGTATGCGGATATGGACAGCCAGGATTTCCTGGCGATGGCGCTCCTTCAGTACGGTGTGAAACTGATCGATTGTGAAAAAAATGCTGATATGTCTTCTTTCCTGGAGGATGTCCGGGAAATAAACCGGGAGCTGGAAGAATACCTCAGCATCGACTGAACGTTCTTTTACATAAAATAACAGTAGGAAATTTAAGTTTTAGCCCGCTTAATTTCTATAACTCTGCTGAAAACTCAACACTACTAACATTGGAGCCCGGCTCACGGGTTGTACGACAGGCCTCAATCCGCCCCGTGCGGATCCTTCTGCGGAAGGCAGTGGAAGTCGGAAGACCGGTGGCAGCTCCACCCATGTCGCATTGGGGTTTTTAAAGACTTATAGAAATTGGCGGGCTATTTTTTTGCAACCACCCGCCCCGGGCAGGGGAAAAGATATAGTTAAGGATAACAATAAAACGTGAGATCATGATTCTACTAATGACACAAATATCGCTGGAAATCCTGCTGACCATCCTGGGTTTCCTGGCTGGTACCGGTATCTCTTTTCTCTTCTTCAGCACGGCATTGAAGAAAAAGCAGAGGAAGATCATCGAGGAGGCTGAGAGCGAGGCCGAGGTGATCAAGAAAGACAAGATACTGCAGGCCAAAGAGAAGTTTATCCAGCTCAAGGCTGAGCATGAGAAATACATCAACGAGCGCAACAACAAGCTGGCCGTGGCCGAACAGCGTTTCAAGCAGAAAGAGTCGACGCTCAACCAGAAGATAGAGGAGAACAAGCGCAGGGAGCGGGAGCTCGAGGAGATGCGTTCCAGTGTGCAGAACCAGATACACATGGTAGAGAAGAAAAACGAGGAGCTGGCCCGCATGCACAAGCGCCAGGTGGAGCAGCTGGAGGCTATCTCCGGCCTCTCTGCCGAGGAGGCCAAGACGCAGCTGATCACCTCGCTGAAAGACGAGGCCCGCACCGAAGCCATGTCGTATATCAACGAGATCATGGACGAGGCCAAGATGACGGCCAACAAGGAGGCCAAGCGCATCGTCGTGCAGACCATCCAGCGTGTGGCCTCGGAGACGACCATCGAGAACGCCGTGACGGTCTTCAATATCGAGTCGGACGAGATCAAGGGCCGCATCATAGGCCGCGAAGGGCGTAACATACGGGCCCTGGAGGCGGCCACCGGCGTGGAGATCATCGTCGACGATACGCCCGAGGCCATCCTGCTCTCCTGTTTCGACCCCGTGCGGCGTGAGATAGCCCGTCTGTCGCTCCACCAGCTGGTGGTCGACGGCCGCATACACCCCGCCCGCATCGAGGAGGTGGTGGCCAAGACAAAGAAACAGATAGAAGAGGAAATCGTCGAGGTAGGCAAAAGGACGGCCATCGACCTGGGCATCCACGGTCTCCATCCCGAGCTGATCCGTCTTGTGGGCAAGATGAAGTACCGCTCCTCCTACGGGCAGAACCTGCTGCAGCACTCGCGCGAGGTGGCCAACCTGAGCGCTATCATGGCCTCCGAGCTGGGGCTGAACCCCAAGCTGGCCAAGAGGGCGGGTCTGCTGCACGACATCGGAAAGGTACCCGACGACGAGCCCGAGCAGCCCCATGCCATCCTCGGCATGAAGCTGGCGGAGAAATACAAGGAGAAGCCGGAGGTGTGCAACGCCATCGGCGCCCACCACGACGAGGTGGAGATGACCACCCTGCTGGCACCCATCGTGCAGGTGTGCGACGCCATCTCGGGCGCCCGTCCGGGAGCCCGCCGCGAGGTGGTGGAGTCGTACATCAAACGCCTCAAAGACCTCGAGGAGCTGGCGCTCGATTATCCCGGTGTCACCAAGACGTATGCCATACAGGCGGGACGCGAGCTGCGTGTTATCGTGGGATCGGAACAGGTCTCCGACCAGGATGCCGAGAAGCTCTCCTACGACATTGCCCGCAAGATACAGGACGAGATGACCTATCCGGGGCAGGTGAAGATCACCGTGATCCGCGAGACACGCGCCGTCAACTATGCCAAATAACAGAGCAGCCGTGAAGGCTCCCAACAACACGTGTGCATGATACGTCTTGTCAACCTGGTGGGTGCCAGGCCACAGATCATCAAAGCGTCGGCGGTCAGCCGGGCCATCAGCAGTGCCCGCAGCGGAGATATCGAAGAGATCGTCGTACACACAGGCCAGCACTACGACCGCAAGATGTCGGAGGTCTTCTTCGAAGAGCTCCGCATCCCCCCGCCCAATGTCAACCTGGATGTGGGGTCGGGACCTCACGGTCGGCAGACGGCCCTGATGATCACGCGTCTCGAGGAGCTCTTCCGGCAAGAGAAACCCGACGTCATCGTGGTCTACGGCGACACCAACTCCACCCTGGCCGGAGCGCTGGCAGCCGTCAAGATGCACATCCCCGTCGTGCATGTCGAGGCGGGCATGCGCAGCTTCGACAAGAGGATGCCGGAGGAGGTCAACCGCATCATGACCGACCATGTCTCCACGCTGCTCTTTTCGCCCACCATCGCCGGCTTCAAGAACCTGATACGCGAAGGGTTCGCTCCCGAGAACTCCCCCCCGTACCACATCAACAACCCCAAGATCTATCATTCGGGAGATATCATGTACGACAACAGCCTCTACTTCGGCAGGCTGGCGGAGGAGAAAAAAGATTTCCTGAACGGCCTGGATGTGGAGGAGGAGGGCTTTGTGCTGGCGACCATCCACCGCGAGAGCAATACGGACGACCCTGCACGGCTGAAGAGCATCTTCCGGGCCCTGGCGGAGATCTCTTCCGGCCACGATGTGCCGGTGATCATCCCGCTGCACCCCCGCACCGTCAAGGCGCTGAAAGCCCTGCCGGACGGCTTCTTTGATAAGATCAGCGGGGAGAAGAGGCTGAAGATCATCCCGCCGGTGTCCTTCCTGGAGATGACCCTCCTGGAGAAGAAAGCCGGCCTGATCATCACCGACTCGGGCGGCGTGCAGAAAGAGTCGCATTTCTTCAGAAAGGCCTGTCTTGTGCTCCGTCCCCACACCGAGTGGGTCGAGCTCACGGACAACGGCAATGCCCTCCTGACGGATGCCGACGAACGAAGGATCACCGAAGGGTTTGAGAAGTACTGGGGGAAGAAAGATCTCTCCTTTCCCGGTTTCTATGGCGACGGGCATACGGCCGCCTTCATCGTGGGTGAGATCGCAGACCTGTTTGAACAACATTAACGTCTCTGATGATGGAAGGAAAACTGCATTATCTGGTCACCGGTACGGCCGGCTTCATCGGCTTCCATTTGGTGCGTCGTCTGCTGGCCGGTGGTCATACGGTCACCGGCATCGATCAGATCAACGACTACTATGATCCCGGTCTCAAGTATGCCCGCCTAGCAGAGACGGGTATACGCCGCGAGGCGGTGCGGCCGGGAAGGGAGGTGGTCAGCGACCTCTATCCCGGCTATTCGTTCTACCGTATCGATCTGGAGGACCGGGAGGCGCTCCTCGGGGTGTTCGAAGAAAAAAAGCCGGATATAGTGGTCAACCTGGCCGCCCAGGCGGGTGTACGTTACAGTCTGACGCATCCTTACACCTACCTCGACAGCAATATCCTCGGGTTCATGAACATCCTCGAGGCCTGCCGGGCCCATCCCGTCAGGCACCTGGTGTATGCCAGCAGCTCGAGCGTATACGGTCTGAACAGGAAGATGCCTTTCTCCGTCCATGAAGCGGCCGATCATCCCGTAAGCCTCTATGCCGTCACCAAGAAGTCGAATGAGATGATGGCCCATTCCTACAGTCATCTCTTCGGCATCCCCACCACGGGACTGCGTTTTTTTACGGTCTATGGCCCCTGGGGACGACCCGACATGGCCCTGTTCCTCTTCACCGAGCGTATCCTCGCCGGTCGTCCCATCGACGTCTACAACCACGGGGATATGCAGCGGGATTTTACGTATGTGGACGATATCGTCGAAGGGGTGGCGGCCGTCTCTCAGCTGCCGCCCGAAGGGGAGCCCCGCTGGCAGGGCGAGGCACCCGACCCGGCGCTCTCCTCAGCACCCTACCGCCTGCTCAACATAGGCAACAGCCGGCCCGTGCAGCTGATGGATTTCATACGGGCGCTGGAGCAGGCCCTGGGCAAAAAAGCCCTCCTGAACAAGATGCCCATGCAGGCGGGCGACGTGCCGGCCACCTGGGCCGACGTGAGCGACCTGACACAACTGACCGGCTACCGGCCCTCTACCCGTGTGGAAACGGGAATAGAAAGGTTTGTGGAGTGGTACAGAGAATATTACGGAAGGTAGAAAGTGGAATGTTGATGTGTGATTATTAATTCATCAGAACAAGCAGGATTTTGCGAGGCCCGGAATGCCGGGCCAAAGCAATCCTTTCAACCTTGCACGTGACTCTGCTTTTGACAAATCCCAATACCAGTACTCAACAATATCTCACGTCTAAACTCTAAACTTCAGCCCTTCAGCCTCCTGATGATCTCCTCCATCTCCTCCCGGTGTTCTTCCATGCTTTTCACGAGCTTGAACTGTGCACGGGCCCGTTCGAGGTTGTGACCGGGATGGTGGATCTTGAAGTAGTGATCCCCGTCGATATAGTCGGTGATGAAACGCAGTCCGATGATGAAGGTGAGCATGCGGGCTGAAAAGGGGAGGTAGTCGATCTCGGTATCGTTGAGCTCGTTGCGCACCTCTTCCATGAATCCCCTGGCGAAGGCCTCATAGAGGTCGAGACGGACAAACACCTTCTCCAGGTCTTTTTCATCTTCAAAGGCCGAGTTGGCTGTGGTACGGATGGCATCCCCGAAATCGTAGTGGATATATCCGGGCATGACGGTGTCGAGGTCAATGACGCAGAGGCTCCGGTCGTTCTCGTCGAGCAGCACATTGTTGAACTTGGTGTCGTTGTGGGTGATCCGCAGGGGGATCTTCCCCTCTTTGCCCAGCCGTTTGATGGTCATCATCTCTTCGGCCCTGTCGAGGACGAACTGCACGTCGTCCTGAATGGCGGCAGCCCTGTTCTCCGGGTCTTTCTCCAGCACTTTGTAGAAATTGTTCAGCCGCATCTCCATGTCGTGGAAGCCGGGCAGCACCTCGTATATCCCCGAGGGGTCGAGGCCTGCGATCAGCATCTCAAAACGCCCGATGGCCCGGCCTCCCTGATAAGCCTGTTCGGTGGTCTCTACCTTGTCGTAGCTGCGGTGCCGTTCGATGAAGATATAGGTCCGCCAGTAATCTCCCTTGTCGTCCCGGTAAAAGAGCTTTCCGTCGGTGGAGGGGATGATCGTGAGGGTCTCCCTGTCGGGGTCGGACCCCGGGATGGCGGAGAGTTTTTTCCGGATGTGCGAAGTGACCTGGAAGATATTGTTCTGCAGCTCTTCCACATCTTTGAAGATATTGGTATTGATCCGCTGCAGGATATAGTTGTGCTGATCCTCTTCTGCGGTGGTGATCTTGTAGGTGTCGTGGATATGACCGGAGCCGAAAGGTTCTCCTTTCAGAAAAGTACCTTCGCTTCGGAAATGACGGAATATGTCAGCCAGATCTGTTTTCATGCCTGTTTCAGTTTACGTTTCCCGGATGTAAAATAGTTTTAGCACGCGCTACCTGCGCCCCACTTTGTATCCTTTTGCAGCATAAAAGAAGATGATGGCATAGGATACCAGGAGGATGGCGTAGGCATGGGTGTTGGACTGCGGCGGGTTGAGACCTGCCAGATAACCGTACAGCAGCGGTATGAGCGCTCCTCCGGCGATGGCCATGATCATGATGGCCGAGCCCAGCTTGATGAACCTGCCCAGGCCGTGGATGGCCAGCGGCCAGAGAGCGGGCCACATGATGGCATTGGCGAAGCCCAGGGCAGCCACGAAAAGGACGGAGGTATAGCCTGTCGTCAGCACGGCTCCGGTGGTGAAGATCAGGCCCAGGATGGCAGAATACTTCAGCGCGTTCTGCTGTGAGAGCCTTTTGGGGATCAGTATGATTCCCAGGATATAGCCGATGATCATGCCCACCAGCGTATAGGA
>CAZYQV010000445.1:0-3652 GCA_964649775.1 uncultured Rikenellaceae bacterium | reverse complement strand
ACAAACTGGCCCTGATATACAACGTCTATCCTTTTTACATGGAAGCCGTGGAAAAGATCGAGGATGCCGTACAGCGCTCCGTAGCCATCCTGAAAGAGAAAGGATACCTCGAGGAAAACAAGGTGGTGGTCCACGTAGGCTCCACGCCCGTCAACCAACGGGGCAAGACGAATGTGCTGAAACTTAGCTACATCTAACTGGAGAGTTTATGAGTTGAGAAGCAAAAAGATTTTGAAAGAAATCTTTTTACTTCACCCTTCGAGCTTCAACCTTCAAGCTTCGAGCTTCTAGAACGGGTATCCTATCCCTATCTGCAGGGTCATATCCTTCCTCCAGACAAAATGCCTGTCGAAGGGGATCCATTTGTAGCCTTCGGGCGCTCCCGGATCCCGCATCTTGATCCCCAGATCGGCCCGGAAGATGAAGAATGAGAAATCGAACCGCAGCCCCAACCCTGTACCGATGGCAATATCATCTAAAAAATTGCTGATCTTGAAACGGGCGCCGGGCCTGTCGTCCTGCTTGCTGACGGCCCAGATATTCCCCATATCCGTAAAAAGAGCTCCCTCAAGGATCCAGAACATCTTGAAACGGTATTCCAGGTTCCATTCCAGCTTCATATCGGCCGTCTGGTTGTAGAAATTGGAGTTCTCCTCGGTGTAGGAGCCGGGCCCCAGCGACCGCACCTGCCATGCCCGGATGCCGTTGGCACCCCCGGAATAGTACTGTTTCTCGAACGGCACGGCCCTGGAGTTGAGGTAAGGGATCGCAATACCGGCAAAGAAACGGTAGGTCATAGAGGAGACCTTGTTCAGCACATTGGTATAGCGGATATCTATGTCCGTCTTGAAGTACTGGGCATAGTTGAGTCCGAAGATATTGTAGCTACCGGAGGTATCCGTTTTGGCCCCGGCGATCTTGTACCCTGCATACAACAGGTTGCCGGCAGCCTCGGCATTGATCCTCAGGAAGACATGGTTCGACATTTTGTTCAGCCGGCCCGTATTGAAGATATAGCTGTAGCTGGCTGCAGAGATAAAGACATCTTTATAGCTGTAAGCCATATAAGTGGTGGTGTCGAGCTGTTCCAGGAAAGCCGAATCAATATAGGGCAGCTTGACCGAGTTAAGGCTCAGCGGCGACAGCACCTGCGACACATTCTTCGACGACTGCCACGAATAGCCCAGATGGGTGGTGAAGATGGTACGGGTATAGTCGGGGCGGCGCTGGTAGTTGAAGGTCATACCGATCGTCGTCTTGGGCGCATACTTCCTGACAAAACGCTCCTTGTTGATAAAAGGCCCCAGAAATTTACCAAGGACCAGGGTGGCATTCAGATCGGTGCCGACGACGCGCTTCAGTCCTTTTTTCTCCTGGGCCAGGGCTTCCAGCGACTGCTTGATCCCGATGTTGAAGTTCTCGGCCCCGTGGAAAAGGTTGCGGTGCAGATAATTAAGACTGACAGCCACCCCCATGTTGCCCGAGGAGTTGGTTCCCTCCAGCTCCACGGTATATGCCTGCTGCTTCACGGGGGAGAGCTGCACATGACAGTCGAGCGGCCGGATACCGGTGGTATCCTCCCCGCTGCCGGGCACCTCGGTAAAATATACATTCACGAACTTATAGACATTGAGCCCCGACAGGTGCTTGCGCGTCAGCTCCACATCTTCCAGGTTATAGATCTTCCCCGGAGAGATGTAGTTAGACTGCAGGATCACCTTCTTCTTCAGATAGTTGGAGTCTTCTTTTGAGACAAAATAATAACCTTTCGTGAAGGAGGTATCCAGGGCGGAAAAATATTCCGACTGTTTCTCGATCGCTTTCTGCGGGTCATAGTCCGTAAAGAAATAGACGTTCCGGATCTTGTACCGCAAATGGGGGACCTCCATCACCTCAAGGCTGGAGGTCTGTTTCAGGGCCTTGCCCACCACCACCGTGATATCCACCTGGTGATCACCGATGGTGGAATCCACCTCAAAAGAGACATAGTCTTTGATGAAAGCATAATAGCCGGAGTCGCGGAAGATGGTCTCCAGATGGGCTCTCTCTTTTTCCAGATCATCGACGTTGAAGACCTTGCCGGGTTGCACGGCAGCATGCAGGGTGTCGGAAAGCACCAGATCACGCACCAGGGTGTCTTTCACCACATAGGTGATCCTCCGTATGCGATAAGGCTCTCCCGTCCATATCTCATAATAGACACGGGCCCTCGACTTTTCCCTGTACTCGATCGAGTCTTCCACCACAGCACGGAAATACCCCCTCGACTTCACGAAGTTCTTTATTTGCCGGGAGGAGTTCTTCACCTCGGCCGTATCCAGGATCACCGGCGGTTCTCCTGTTTTTCTCAGCCATTTGTTGAACTTCTTCTCTTCGTCGGGACCCGACATATTGTACAACAACAAACCGAAACGGAGTCCCAGAAAACGACGGTTGGGCTGCTGGGTGATGTACCCTTTGATCTCCTCCCTGCTGATCTCGCCGGCACCCTCTTTGTGGAGTTCCACCTTGTTGCCGGTCAGGAGATACTTACCCTCAGGCACATACTTCACGGAGGAACAGGAAGAAGCCAACAATGCGATGATCCCTGTCAGCCAGAGAAAGAGAGAAAGATTTTTGCTATTTTTAATTGTTTTTTTCAATTCCGCTGCGGCGCTGATCCCTTTTATAACAAATACAAATATACACAGGCCATCCGAATCAAAAACATAACTTTAAGAGAATCATTGTATGATCAGCAAAAATAAGATAAAATTGATCCGTTTCCTGGGCACAAGGAAGTACCGGGAAGAATACGGCCTTTTTGTCGCCGAAGGGGACAAAATCGTCAGTGACCTGCTCCGCGCCGGGGGCTGGAAGGTGAGGTATCTTTTCGGCAAGAGGGAATGGCTCAGGAAGCTCCCGCCCCGGGAGCGGGAAGGAGTGGAAGAGATCACGGAGATCAGCTATGAGGAGCTCCGCCGGATCTCTTACATGAAAAGCCCGCACAACGTCCTGGCGGTGGCACTTCTTCCGCGATGGCCGGTGCCGGTACCTCCTCCCGGGGAGGAGCTGGCCCTGGCGCTGGAGAACATCCAGGATCCCGGCAACCTGGGCACCATCATCCGTACGGCCAACTGGTTCGGCATACGGCACATTTACTGCTCTCCCGGCAGTGTCGACGTCTTCAACCCCAAGGTGGTGCAGGCTTCCATGGGGGCTTTCATACACACCTCCGTCCACTACACCCCGCTGGACAACCTCATCGGGGAGACACTTGCCGCCGGCCTGCCGGTATACGGCACCTTCCTCGAGGGAGAACCCCTTTTTGAGGCCCCGCTGAGCGACAAAGGGCTGATCGTTTTCGGTAATGAGTCCAAAGGGATCTCCCCGGCCCTCGCACCCCTGATCCCCACAAAGATCACCATACCGCCTTACCCGGATAAAAAGACGGCTACCAACTCATTAAACATCTCCTCCTCCACGGCCATCATCTGCGCCGAGGTGAGAAGACGATCCTCCTGAGAGGAGAGGGATCATTCAAAATGAAAAGAGAGGATCCACAGCTGTGACCGTAACCGCTGCAAGGCATTCACCAACTCGGGATGTTCGCTCGAAGGATCCGTCACCAGGATGTTCCGGAAACCTGTCGAGACCTTCAGCTCAGCAGAAA
>CAZYQV010000444.1:0-3777 GCA_964649775.1 uncultured Rikenellaceae bacterium | reverse complement strand
GCCGGCGGCATCGCCGTCGGCGTGGCCAGCGACGAGGTGCGGCGCTACGGCCTCAACACGGAGAAACGCTCCCGCCTCATCCGCGCCGGCGCACAGCTGATCGTGCCGGATTTTGCGCAGTGGCGGAAAATAATAAGAATGATAAAATGATTAAATGATAGAATGATAGAAAAGAATACGAGGCAATGACGGAGAAAGAGTTATTCATTGAGGAACTAAAGAAAAGAACCCGAAAATTTGCTGCTGATATAATTTTATTCTGTGATACGCTGATACCGGGTAAAGCATCTTCTGTTATTACCTATCAGCTGGTTAAAGCATCCACTTCCACAGGGGCAAACTATCGGGCTGCCTGCCGGGCCAGATCAAAATCCGAATTCTTTAGTAAAATATGTATTGTGGTTGAAGAGTCAGATGAATCTGTTTACTGGTTGGAGATCATTGATGAAGCAAACTTATCTGAGGATAGAAAAGAGTTACACAGGTTATTACAGGAGGCTACAGAGATCACAAAGATTATGACCTCCATCAAAAAAAATCTAAATAAATAAAAGTTTTTATCATTTAATCATTCTATCATTTTATCATTGCTCTGCTATCAGAAAAGAACGGGGAACAGATGAATAAGAAAAAATTAAGAAAAGACCTGTACTTAGGTGTTGACATCGGCGGCACCAAATGTGCCGTGGTCCTGGGGGATCAGGATTTTAACATAGTGGACAAGGTGACCTTCCCTACGCGGACGGCGGAGAGGGGCTGGCGGGAGGTGCTGGACGAGTTCATCAGCCATGCCCGCCGGCTGCTGGAGCAGCATGATGACCTCCGGCTGAAGAAGATCGGCATCAGCTGCGGCGGACCGCTCGACTCGGGTGAGGGGGTCATCTACTCGCCGCCCAACCTGCCGGGATGGGATGCCGTGCCCGTTGTGAAGATCTTTGAGGAGGCGTTCGGCGTGCCGGCGGCGGTGCAGAACGATGCCAACGCCAGCGCCCTGGCCGAGTGGATGATGGGCGCCGGGAAGGGCACCCGCAACATGATCTTCCTTACCTTCGGCACCGGCATGGGGTCGGGACTGATCCTCGACGGACGGCTCTATGCCGGCACCAACGACCTGGGAGGAGAGGTGGGCCATGTGCGCATGGCCGACGACGGTCCGGTGGGCTTCAACAAAGCAGGCTCGTTCGAAGGCTTCTGCAGCGGCGGCGGCATCGCCCAGCTGGCACAAAAGAGGGCTGCAGAAAAGCTGGAGAGAGGAGAGGAGGTGGCTTTCTGTCCCGACAGTGCTTCCCTGGAAAAGATCACCGCCAGAGATGTCTTTGAGGCTGCCCGTAAAGGCGATGACCTGGCGCTGGAGATCGTGAAGATCTCTTCTGAATACCTGGGGCGCGGCCTGGCTATCCTGATCGATATCCTCAACCCGGAATGTATCGTTATTGGTAGTATTTTTACCCGGAATGAGGAGATGATACGTCCCTACATGGAACGTATCCTGCAGGAGGAGGCCATCCCTGCGGCGCTGGAGGTGTGCCGCATCGTGCCGGCAGCGCTGGGTGACAGCATCGGCGACTATGCCGCCCTGAGCGTGGCGAGGATGTAGTGTAGAGCATAGAGCATAGAGCGAAGAGCCAAGAGCGAAGAACCAAGAGCCAAGGGCAAAGGGCAAAGGGCAAAGGGCAAAGAGTGTAGTAGTAACGTAAAGACAAGGCACCGCCTTGTCTCCAAACCATACAGTATGGACACAAACATGATCATCGAAGACCTGCTGCGGCGTCATCCGGCGCTGGAGGTGTGCCGTGGAGATATTGTGGCGGCCTGTGGGGCGGTCATCAACAGCTACGAGGAGGGGGGCAAGGTGCTCACCTGCGGCAACGGCGGCAGTGCTGCCGACGCCGACCATATCGTCGGCGAGCTGATGAAGAGCTTCGAGGGACGGAGGCCCGTGGATGAGTCGCTGTGGCGCGACCTGGTCGAGGTGGACCCCTCACGGGGGGCTTACCTGGCGGAGAAGCTGCAGACGGGACTGCCGGCGATCTCCCTCAACGCCCATACGGCCCTCATCACCGCCGTGGCCAACGACATCGACGCGGCGCTGATCTTCGCCCAGCAGGTGGCGGCCTACGGCCGCGAGGAGGACATCCTCATTGCCCTCACCACGTCGGGCAACTCACGCAACGTGGTGGATGCCGCCATCACCGCCAAAGCCATGGGCATGACCGTCGTCGGCATGACCGGCGAGGGAGGTGGCCGACTCAGGGAGTTTGCCGATATCCTCATCGCCGTGCCGGCACGCCGCACCGCCGAGGTGCAGGAGTACCACCTGCCGGTGTACCATGCAATGTGCAAGGCGGTGGAGGAAGCCTTCTTCGGAACGATGAACGATGAGGAAAGTTGAGGAGTTGATGAGTTGAGGAGTTGAAGGGGTCGAAAAGTCGAAGAGTGAAGGCCTTCCGCTCCCCGAGTGGGCTGAGCGAAGCGAAGGCTGTATCGAGGGGCGCGGAAGGGAAGCTTGAAGCTCGATGCTTGATGCTTGAAGGATTGAAAGGTTTGAGAGTTTGATAACCGCTGCGCGGTTGTTTGAAAGTTTGAAAGGTCAAAAGGTCAAAAAGTCAAAAAGTTGAATGGTTATAGATTAAACCCATGAAAAAGAATCTTTTGTCTTTGTTGATGATCCTTGTTCTCGTCTCCTGTCGTCATGAGCCGGAAGGGACCAGGGATCTGCAGGTAGGGCCGCAGCCCGACGGCAGCATCCTGGTGCCTACCAATCAGTTGCTGCGGCCGGCCGGCTACCAGCTCACCTTCCCCGGGCGGCCGGTGGACATGGCTCTCAGTCCCGACGGCACCCTCCTGGCCGTCCTCAACATGAGCTCGCTGGAGATCATCCGCGTCATCGACAGGACGATCCTGCAGTCGCTGCCTTTCCGTGGGGGCGGCTCTTTCCAGGGGGTGCTCTTTACTCCCGACGGGAAAAATATCTTTGTCAGCCAGGCGCGCGACCGTCTCCTGGTGGCAGCACGGGATGACGACAATGTTTTCCATTGGGATGATCCCATCCTTTTGCCTCCTGCCGCGGTGGGCGGCTATGCCACGCCCGGCGGCATGCAGCTTGCTGACGACGGCCGTACCCTCTACGTCGTGCTCAACAGGGGCAACATGCTGGCGGAGGTGGATGTGACGGCAAAAAAAGTGGTGCGTCAGATACCCGTGGGGATCGCTCCTTATGAGGTGGTGCTCTGTTCCGGCAAGGCGTATGTCTCCAACTGGGGCGGACGCCGTCCCCGGGAGGGGGATGTCACCTATCCCTCCTCGGGCAGTGAGATGGTGGTGGACGAAGAGACCGGCATCGCTGCCAGCGGCACCGTGGCGGTCATCGACCTGCAGGCAGGGAGGGTGGTGAAAGAGATCGCTACGGGCCTCCATCCCGGCGCGCTGCTCCTCAGCGCTGACAGCACACAGCTCTTCGTGGCGTGTGCCAACAGCGATATCGTGACGGTGATAGACACCCGCAGCGATGAGGTGACCGACACTATCTCCGTGCATACAGACAAAGACCTGCCCTTCGGCAGCGCGCCCAACGCGCTGGCCCTCTCGGCCGACGGCCGCACTCTCTATGTGGCCAACGGCACCGACAATGCCGTGTGTGTGGTGGATCTGCAGGATCGTTATAGGATCAAAGGACTGATCCCCACCGCCTGGTATCCCGGTGCTCTGGTGATGGACACTGACCATTCGTCGCTAGTGGTGGCGAACATCAAGGGGGTGGGCGAGCGCAACATGCGG
>CAZYQV010000443.1:0-2918 GCA_964649775.1 uncultured Rikenellaceae bacterium | reverse complement strand
CCTGCCCTTGAGTTTCCATCCTAGAAAAGGTGAATTTTTACTTTTGGACACGACCATGTCCTCACTGTAGGTGAACTCCAGATCAGGATTGATTACTGTTATATCGGCGACCGCCCCCGGGTTGAGTGTACCTGCCTCCAGGCCGAGGATACGGGCCGGAGCAAGTGACATCAGTTCGATTAATCTCTTTTCGTTGATCACACCGTCACGTACCAGGGAAAGGGAGAGGGGCAGTGAGGTCTCCAGGCCGATAATTCCGTTCATGGCCAGGTCAAACTCCACCTCTTTTTCCAGGATGGAGTGGGGAGCATGGTCGGTGGCAATGGCATCAAAGGTGCCGTCGGCCAGGCCGCTCAGGATGGCCCGGCGATCTTTTTCCGTGCGCAGGGGAGGGTTCATCTTGGCATTTGTATTGTAGCCCTCCACAGCTTCGTCGGTCAGGGTGAAATAATGAGGAGTGGTTTCGGCCGTAACCCGTACGCCGCGTGTTTTGGCAGAGCGGATAAGCTCTGTGGACATGGCCGTGCTCACATGCGCTATATGAACCCTTTTCCCGGTATATTCCGCCAGAGCAATCTCGCGGTAGACCATGATGGCCTCGGCAGGTGCCGGAATTCCCTTCAGGCCGAGACGGGTGGAAACGGCGCCTTCATTCATTACACCGCGACTCAGCGAGGGCTCTTCGCTGTGAGAGATCACCACCAGATCGAAATCATCGGCATACTCCAGGGCCCGGCGCATGAGTTGGCTGTCACGTACCGGAAGCCCGTCATCACTGAGAGCCACAATACCCGCTTCTTTCAGCTCACCGAATTCAGCCAGGCTCGTCCCTTTGCTTTTTTTACTTATCGCTCCCACCGGGTATACCCTGGCAAATCCGAGGGCAGCCCGTTCCAGAATAAGGGTTGTGACTGCCCGTGAGTCGTTGACCGGATCGGTATTGGGCATACATGCCACCCCGGTAAATCCTCCGGCAGCGGCAGCCCTGGTGCCGGAAACGATATCTTCTTTATACTCCTGGCCGGGTTCCCGCAGGTGTACATGCATGTCGATCAGGCCGGGAACGATCCAGCATCCGGAGACATCTATTTCCGTCACATCCGCCGATGCAGTCGTATCAGGATCCGCTATCCGGCCCCGGTGTACCAGCAGGTCCCCTACAGTATCGACATCGTTTGCCGGATCGATAATGCGACCATTTCTGAACAGGAATGTTTCAGGCATCTCTTTTCACTAGTATTCTCAGCTGTTGCCCATGACCAGGTAGAGCAGGGCCATACGCACGGCAACTCCGTTTGTAACCTGGTCAAGGATCACGGATTGGGGGCCATCGGCCACATCGGGCATTAATTCGATGCCCCGGTTGATCGGTCCGGGATGCATGATCAGGGCATCATTCCTTGCCCACGATGCAACCTCACGGGTCACCCCGAAGCAGTTGGCGTATTCGCGAAACGACGGGAGCAGAGGATCATTCTGGCGTTCTTTCTGAATGCGCAGGGTCATCAGAACGTCGGCATCCTCCACGGCTT
This sequence comes from uncultured Rikenellaceae bacterium, assembly GCA_964649775.1. GTDB lineage: Bacteria > Bacteroidota > Bacteroidia > Bacteroidales > VadinHA17 > DRPN01. Next base: position 1,386 of record CAZYQV010000443.1, on the reverse strand, counting down.
CGCGCAGACTCGAGCAGACTGTGGCCCCGAGCTTGTCAAGATCAGGGGGGATCAGCGTTGCAGGTCCGTAGACAAACACGTCAGCGCCCATGCGGGTAAAGCCGAGAATATCGGAATGGGCCACACGGCTGTGCAGGATATCTCCGATAATGACGATTTTGAGTCCTTCAAGGCGCCCTTTGTGTTCACGGACAGTGAGCATGTCCAGCAGTCCCTGCGAGGGATGCTCGTGGGTACCGTCTCCCGCATTGATAACAGCGGCATTGACGTAACGGGTCAGCATGTGCGGGGCCCCGGAAAAGGCATGGCGGATTATAATGATGTCGGGGTGCATGGCCGAGATGTTGCGGGCCGTGTCAATGAGCGTTTCCCCCTTGGTGGCGGAACTGGTGGAGGCGGCAATGCTGAAGGTATCGGCGCTCATGCGTTTGGCAGCTACTTCAAAGGAAAGCCGTGTGCGCGTGGAGGGCTCAAAAAAGAGGTTGATGATCGTATTGCCCCGCAGGGTAGGAACTTTTTTAATGGGGCGGGCGGATATCTCCTTGAAAGATTCGGCCGTGGTCAGGATGTGATCAATATCGTCAGCAGAAAGATGATCTATGCCCAGGATATGTCGATGTGAAAAAAAATATCCGGTTGCCATCATCACAGTCAGTGGAGAATGTCGCCGATCCTGTTCCAGCGGACCGAGGTAAAGCGGTCGGCTGAGAAAAGAGGCTTCTGAACATCCCAGGACCAGTAAATAATATACGCCTTGCCACGTACGGCCTTGAGATCGACGAAACCCCAGAATCGGCTGTCAAAGGAGTTGTCACGGTTATCCCCCATGACAAAGATTGCTCCCTCGGGAACAGTAACAGGCCCGAAATTATCACGGGGACCGGCCGAGGCGGGGAGAATGCGCGGATCCGTATGGACTCCGTATTTGTCGTCAAACGGCTTGCCGTTGATGAAGACCTTTTTATTGCGGACTTCGACCGTGTCTCCAGCCGTACCTATTACTCTTTTAATATAGTCGAGTTTCGGATCCCTGGGAAATTTGAACACGACAATGTCATTGGTTTGCGGATTTTTCACCGGAAGGACAACCGTACCCGTAAAGGGCATTTTCACACCATAGACAAATTTGCTGACAAGAATATGGTCTCCGATCTGCAGGGTCGGCAACATCGATCCGGAGGGGATCTTAAAGGCCTGAACAATAAAAGTGCGAATGAAAAGAGCGAGAACAAGCGCTATGATAATGGCTTCTGCATATTCTCGAAGGGTTGATTTTTTTTTACTGCTCTGCAGGTATGCCACTTAAAAAGGCCTCATGGAGGTTGCAAATTTGAGTTATGCAAAACTATCCGAATACCAAGAAAAATTCAAGGGGCTTTTCCTGAA
>CAZYQV010000442.1:0-2622 GCA_964649775.1 uncultured Rikenellaceae bacterium | reverse complement strand
AGGGTGAGCCGGATGAAATAGACGGGTGTGGGGTCAGCGGGTTTCGGCAGTGCTGCCACGTGCACCACGGCATCTTCCGGTAGTTCCAGATCTTTTTCTTTGGTCATCTTCACCTTGCCGTCCATATTGATGATCTCGATGCGGGCGGTGAGGGCGCCGGCGTTGCGGCCGCTGTAATTGACCGCCTCGACACTGTCGGTGAGGGCATTCCACTGGATATGTAACGGTTCGGAGGCTTTCTTGCAGCCGAAGTAAGCTGCCGTAGGCTCGAAATAATAGTCGTAGGTCTGCCAGGTGAGGGAGGGCCATGCCGGATGGCTCATCCACAGCAGCAGGCCCATGCGGTGGCGGCTCTGTGCCTCGAACATGGCACGGTAACCGTCGTAGTTGACGAACTGGGCCAGGGTGACCCATTCCTTTACATTATCTGCCCCACCGTATTTTTCATCGACGAAACGATTGAAGCTGATGGCGTTCTGGGCGCCTTTGGCGCAGTAGTCGTGCACTCCCCATATACGTCCCTGCGGCCACAGGGCGCTGTCGGGGATGGTCTCCTGCATACTCTCCAGCGTCATGATATTGGGCATGCCCATCTCGCTGTGGAGCATAGGCGTGGCCCGTTCGGCGAAATAGTATTTTATCGGCATGGCACGATAAGGACCGTGGCCGCTCACCACATCATCGGCCGAGCTGGAGATATAGGTGATCTCCGGATCGTATTTTTTGATCAGCTGCCGCAGTCCCCGGTCTATCTCTTCGGGGGGGTATCCTTCGTTGCGGCCGCAGTAGAGCCCTATGGAGGGATGGTTGCGTATGCGCAGGAGGAAATCTTTGGCATTGTCCAGGAACATCGTGTTGTCGTCGGGGTCGGGGCCGTCCCAGGGGTTGGCCAGCCAGAAGTCCTGCCACACCAGGATGCCGTACTTGTCGCAGGCGTCCCAGAACTCATCGTCGCCGGTCATGCCCACCCAGTTGCGGATCATGGTGAAGTGCATGTCGCGGTGGTACCGCACGGCGATATCGTATTCCCTTTTGCGGTAGCGCAGCATCGACTCGGGGAAGCCCCAGTTGCCGCCGCGGGCGGTGAAGCGTTTGCCGTTGACCCATATCTTCAGGGCGCCTCCTTCGGTGCTGTAGCTCATCTGGCGGATGCCGGTGCGGAAGCTTTTTGTGTCGGAGGTGTTGCCGTCGTCCGTGACGAAAGCAAGCTTTACATCATACAGGTTGGGCTGGCCGTAACCATTGGGCCACCAGAGACGGGGGTTCGTAATGTGCAGTTCGGGATGGCCGTCGGGTGTGAGGGTGACCGTCCGGACTGCGCCGCCCTCCAGCTCGACAGCCTCTTGGAAGTGAATATCCCCGAAAGAAACCTCCAGATGACCGCTTACCTTTTCCCTGGAATGATTTTTCATTTTGACGCTGAGGGTGATCTCGGCCGAGGTGGTGTCGGGGAGGGGAAGGGAGGTGGTGACCGCGGGTGCTTCCAGGGTGACAGGACCTGTGGCCGAGAGCCATACGTCGTTCCAGATGCCGGCGTCGCGGCCGCGGATGGTGGGGATCCAGTCCCAGCCGACGGTGGCGTGGAAGGTGGGGTTGTCGGCGCCCAGCACGCCGCCGTTGAGGCCGGGGTGCTCGAAGGTCTTCTCCTTGGTGCCGCCGGGGTGGGCGTTGCGGAACACTTTTACGGCCAGCACATTCTGACCGCCGGCATTGATCAGGTCAGTGACCTCAAAACGTCCGCGCGTGAATGCTCCGTCAATACGGCCGAGGTTTTTCCCGTTGAGCCAGATATCGGCTTTCCAGTTGATGCCGTCAAAATTGAGCCACAGGTGTTTCCCCTGGTAAGACGCCGGCACCTCAAAGACATTGCGGTACCAGAAGTCGCCCAGGAAGAACGACTCCGACACCATGAGCTGGTTGTCGGCATAGTCGGGGTCGGGGATGGCGCCGGCGTTGAGGTAACTTACCAGCCCGGTGCCCGGCACGGTGGCCGGCAGCCAGGAGGCGTCGTCGTACCCGCTACCGGAGAGAGCACTTCCTGTTGCCCCGACCCGGGAGGCCCGCTGCAGCTTCCAGCTGCCGCCGGAGAGAAAAAGCCTGTCTTTCTTTTCCGGCGCCGGCGGCTGTTGTGCTACAGCAGCCATGCCTCCCCGGCCGTATACCTGCATCTCGCTGAGGACGAAATGATCGCCGGAGAGAGGCTGTTCCATCGTGATCTTCAGATAGCGTCCCTCTGCGGGAGCATCAGGCTTGACACATATCTGCTTCCTGCCGTCGGAAGAGATAAGAGCGATCTCTTTCCATTGCTTCTTGTCCTTCGAGACCAGTACTTTTCCTTTTGTGGCAGGAACGATCCAGTGCAGGACCACGCTGTCTATAGTGGCAGGCGCACCCAGGTCGGTGAGAAGCCATTGCGGGGAGGCATCCTCACTCATCCAGGCACTGGTGAAATGCAGCGAGGGCTTAAGCTCCAGGGGGTGTCCCTGGCTCAGGAGCATGAATTCGCCGATCAGCCACTCTTTCATGACGGGGGAGCTCAGGATCATTTTATAGTACCGGTACCGGACAGGATTCTCAAAGGTTATCGTTGGCATGAATATCTTACCCAACGGAAAAACGGTC
>CAZYQV010000441.1:0-10047 GCA_964649775.1 uncultured Rikenellaceae bacterium | reverse complement strand
GTACTTTTCCTCTTTGTGTTCTCCTTTTTCAGAAACCAGATTCTCATAACTCTACCTTTTTTTAATGTTAGACTTAAGGAAAACGTACGACTGTATTTTTCCTCACATAGGAGATGATCTGAGGAGGCAAAAGGTTGCCTGTATGAAGATAAAAAAAGATCATTTCCCCCCTCTTTTTACATGAACGACAGGAATGGGTATATGATCGTAAGTTAGGGGGTGACCAGGGGTGTCCTCCCGGCGTTTATTTTCCTTCTTCGCCGGTTGCCGGCGGCTGCATATTGTTGATCATTCCTTCGCTTTTTGCCACGAGGGAGGCCACGGTGGAGTCGCCTGTGACATTGACGGCGGTGCGGAGCATGTCAAGGGGCCTGTCGACGCCGAGGATGAGCGCCAGGCCCTCCACGGGCAGGCCCACCGAGCTGAGGACGATGATCAGCATGACGATGCTCCCGCCGGGGACACCGGGAGAGCCTATGGAGGCCAGCAGGGCCGTGAGCAGGATGATCAGCATCTGGCCGAAGGTAAGGTCTACGCCGAACACTTCGGCAATGAATACGGCGGCGATGGCCTGGTAGCAGCTGGTGCCGTCCATGTTGATGGTGACACCTATGGGCAGCACGAAGTTGGAGATCTCGGGATGCACCCTGAGCTCGCTCTCCACCTGCTTCTTGGTCACCGGCAGGGTGGCTGCGCTGGAGCTGGTGGAGAAAGCCACCATCTGTGCCGGCAGGACACCCCGCAGGAACTTCAGGGGCGACATGCCCACAAAGATCTTCATCAGCGTGGGATAGAAGACGAGGATCAGCAGGATCAGCCCCACCACCACGGTGATGAAGTACAGGCCCAGGGCCTTGAAAAGGGCCACATCACCGCTGAAGTCGATGATCAGGCCTGCCAGCAGGGCGAAGACACCGTAAGGGGCAAAGCCCATGAAGATATCGATGATCTTAAGAATGATCTCGTTGAGGCCGTCGAAAAAGTGCTTCACCGCCGACACTTTCTCCTCCGGGAGCAGCACCATGGCTATGCCGAAGAAAATGGCAAAGAAGATCACCTGCAGCATCTTGGAGTTGTCGCCGGCAGCCCTGATGATGTTCTCAGGCACCATATCCACCAGGAAGTGAAGCGGGGATTTCTCCTGCTCCTGCTCGGCCACCATCCTCTTCTCTTCGAGGTTGGGGGCGAACTTCTGCTGGAACTCCAGTTTCTTCTCTTCGGGAAAGGTGTTTCCCGGCTTGACGATATTCACCATCACCAGCCCGAAAGAGATCGCCACCAGGGTGGTCAGGACATAGAGGACAAGTGTCTTAAGGCCTATGCGGGAGAGCTTGGTGATGTTGGTGAGGCTGGCGATGCCGCTCACCAGCGAGACGAAGATAAGGGGTACGGCAACCAGCTTGAGCAGGTTGAGGAAGATCACCCCCCAGGGCTTTATCCAGTTAATGGTGAACTCATCCCATCCCAGGGCATGGGCCACGATGCCCCACACCATGCCCAGCACCATCCCGATCATGATCTTCCAGATCAATGGCAGTCTCTTCCACATATCAACTTATTCTTTGAAAAATGATCCTCACTTTTCACAAAACAGCATCAGGGAAAAACATTACAGCCTCTTTTTCTTACCGTGATCCCGAGGCCGGAGGATCTGTATCATTCATGCACGTGACCATGCTCCAGCTCGGAGGCTGTAGCATCTCTCACGCCGATCACCGTACCGTGGAAATGGAGATCGATGCCCGCCAGCGGATGGTTGAAGTCCATCACCACATGATCCTCCTCCACCGAGGTGACCACACCGTTGAGCTTGTTGCCCTCCTCGTCCATCATGGGGATGGTGTTCCCCTCATAGAGCATCTCCTCCTGCAGGACACCGTCGACGATGAACACATCCTTGGGGACAGTGACAACAGCATTGTCACTGTACTCGCCATAGGCTTCGGCCACGGAAAGAACAAAATCAAAGTTCTCCCCCTCTTCCAGGCCCGTAAGTTTCTCTTCAAAGGCGGGAAGAAGAGCTCCCACCCCCAGGATAAAGGTCAGCGGACTCTCGTTGGTCACTGTCTCAAGGACTTCTCCGTCCTTATCCTGCTGCCGTAATTCATAAGTAATGGATACGACCTTGTTCTGATCAGTTTTCATAATTCTCAGTTAAAAATAAAGAGCGTAAAGTAATGAAAAAAAAACGGGGGTTCCAATTTATCCTGAGAAAGATTAACGGCGTGAGGCATGCGTAACGGTCCGGCTCAGAAGCTGAACTCTATCCTGAAAATGGGGTTTGAGTAAGGTGTGTAGGTGTCGTCTCCCAGATAAAAGAGGATAAGAAAGTTGATGGATCCTGTTCTGCTGACGGGCTGCCGCAGACCAAAACCAAGCATCCAGGAGTTCATCCAGAAACGTCCTCCCTCTCCCGGGGCGGGATTGATGTTCCCGAAATAGTTCTCATCCATGTTGAGGGCCTCATACTCCCCGTGCAGGAAGATGCCTCCGTTATAGTTGACCGGCAGAATATTGGAGAAACTGGCGATGGCGAGGAAACGCGCAAAAACACGCGGTCCGTACAGGCTGGTGGTATATTTGGGTTGCCAGGTGTTGTCCTGATAGTATTCGTAAGTAAACCCCACGCCGGCATTGAGACGGGGCGTAAAACGGTATCCCACCATCGGTGAGAGCATGATGTCGGTGATCGTCCCGAACTGCAGCCCCAGGTTACCACCGAAGTATACGCGTCGGGGGATCTCCGGTCGATCCTTTTTCTTCTCTTTTTGCTTCTCTCCTCCGGCAGCCATGACAAAAGCCGGCATCATCAGGAAAGCCAGCAGGAGGACAAATGCACCATATCCCCTTCTGTTCTTCCCAAAACGCATCTTTTTGTTTCTTTTCATGATCAATCCCCATCAAACTTCACGCCTAAACTAAAAAAATATTATAAATTTAGCAGCACCAATTAAAAAATATCTGAAAGCTCATCACATGAATGTCATCATTACAGGAGCCAGCCGGGGCATCGGTCATGCCACGGCACGCCGTTTCCTCTCTGCCGGTGGTTACCGGCTGGGGGTGGTTGCCCGCAGCGAGGCTCCTCTGCGGCAACTGCAGGAGTCCTGTGCCCCCGGCAGCACAGTGATCCCTTACGTCTTCGACCTCGCCACAGGGGAGACGGAGGCCCTTGCACAAGCCATCCGCCGGGATTTCGACCGCGTGGACATCCTCATCAACAACGCCGGTTATCTGGTAAAGAAACCTTTTTCCGGGCTGGAGAGGGATGATTACCTGCAGAGCATGGAGGTCAATTTCCTGGCGCCGCTCTTCCTGATACGGCATCTCCTCCCCCTCCTGGAGCGTTCGGAGGTAAAACATGTGGTCAACATCACGAGCATGGCAGGGTTCCAGAGCATCACCAAGGTCCCGGGGCTGGCCGCCTATTCGGCCTCCAAGGCCGCGCTGAACAACCTCACCGAGCTGCTGGCCGTGGAGATGGAGGAGACGGGTCTCCGCATCAACGCCCTGGCGCCGGGGACGGTAGACACCGAGATGTTGCGGAAGGCCATGCCGGGATACCGGGCCGGGGTGTCCCCCCCTGAGATGGCGGAGTATATCTTCTCTTTCGCCACCACCGCCTGGCAGGTGATGAACGGCAAGGTGATCCCTGTGGCGCTCACCACCACCTGACGCCGGCGTCACACATACACCTTCACCTCTTTCTCGCCGCGGAGTGCCTGCAGGGCATTCATGGCGAGGGCTTTCATCTCGTCTTCGCCGGGGAAGACGACCACCCGCGCGATGTGGGCCACCATCACCTTGATGTAGTCCACCACCCTGGTATTATGAGCGATGCCGCCCGTGAGGATGATGGCGTCGACACGTCCTTTCAGGACGGTGCTCATGGCGCCTATCTCTTTGGCCACCTGGTAGGCCATGGCGTCGAGGAGGAAACCCGCTTTCTCGTTCCCCTCGCCCGCCATCAGATCTATCTTATACACATCGTTGGTGCCCAGGTAGGCCACCAGCCCTCCCCGGCCCGTGATCATCTTCTTCACATCGTCCAGCGTATATTCTCCGCTGAAACAGACGCGTGCCAGGTCGCCCACCGGCAGGGTGCCGGAACGCTCCGGCGAAAAAGGTCCGTCACCGTCGAGGCCCTGGTTGACGTCGACGACGCGGCCCTTCTCATGGGCACCCACTGTGATGCCCCCGCCCATGTGGGCCACGATGAGGTTGAGCTCCTCATACTTACGTCCCGTCTGCTGGGCGAAGGTGCGGGAAATAGCTTTGTGGTTAAGGGCGTGGAAGATCGATTTTCTTTTGAAGAGAGGATGACCCGCCACGCGGGCGATATCCTCCAGCTCGTCCACCACCACGGGGTCGGCGATGAAAGCACGGGCATGCGGCAGAGAGCGGGCAATATCGTCGGCGATCAGTCCCCCCAGGTTGGAGGCATGCTCCCCCATGACCCCGCGGATAAGATCTTTCTTCATGGCCTCATTCACTTCATACACCCCCGACTCCACGGGCTTGATCATCCCTCCCCGTCCGATGACGGCCGTGATCTCGTCGATCTTCTCCCGTGCCTTGCGCAGCCGCTCGAGGATGATCTCCTTGCGAAAGGCAAACTGGTCGGTCACCCGCTCAAAACGGGCCAGGTCGCCGGCCGAATGGCGTATGGTCTCCACCAGGCGGGGCTTGGTATCCCTGTATACGGCAATCTTTGTGGAGGTGGATCCCGGGTTGATCACCAGGATCCTGTGCACTTTCAGGGCCTCTTCCCGTATCTCTGAGGAGGCCTTTGTCTGCTCTCTGTTATCTCTCTCCGTTTTCAATGGTGTTTTTTACCTTCCTCCTGTTCTTTCTTCCCCGGGATGATCATCGTGCCCGCAGCACCCCCAGGGCAATGGAATAGAGCTTTGTCGTGGCGCTGTCCCCCCGTGAGGAGAGGATCACCGGCACAGAGGCTCCTGCCACCATAGCTGCCACCGACCCTTTCAACAGTTTCGTATAGCACTTGTAGAAGACGTTGCCTGCCTCTATGTCGGGAAAAAGGAGACAGTCGGCGTCGCCCGCCACAGGCGACTCTATTTTCTTGATGCGGGCGCTCTCCCTGTCGAGGGCCACATCGAGTGCTATGGGGCCCTCCACCCAGGCGTTCTTTATCTGTCCCCTGTCAACCATCCTGGCCAGCAGGGCTGCATCCACGCAGGCGTCCATGCCGGTGAGCACCTGCTCGGTGGCTGTGATCACGGCCACCTTGGGCTTCTCCGTGCCCAGCATACGTGCCGTAGCCACCAGGTGTTCCAGGATCACTTTTTTCTCTTTCAGTCCCGGCTGCGGTATGATGGCCACATCCCCCACCACCAGCATCTTGTGGTAGTTCACGGGCTCCAGGACAGAGACATGGGTGATCAGTCCTCCCGGCGGCACCAGGCCCTGCTCCTTGTTAAGGATGGCCCGCATGAACTTATCGGTGCTCACTGTCCCTTTCATCAGCAGATCCCCTTCGCCTTCCCGCACCAGTGCCACCGCCCTGGCGGCAGCGCGGGCTTCTTCCTCTTCGTGGACCACCGTCATGCCGTCCATCGGCAACCCTTCCTCCTCACACACCCGTGTGATCACCGTCTCGTCGCCCACCAGCAGGGGCCGCACCAGACCGTGGGCCACCGCCTCACGCACCGCCCCGAGGGTATGCGCATCGTGGGGCCAGGCCACCACAAGGATACGAGGTGACTCCTCCTCCTGTAGGGTAAGCAGATCCTGCAGTTTAGTGATCATATCCGGTAGATTTTATTGTTTGTTCCTCTCCACGATCTCCCTGGTGTCGTTGGCGATCACCAGCTCTTCGTTGGTGGGCATCACCACCACGCTCACATGCGAGTCGTCGCTGCTGATAGTGCCGCGCTTACCGCCCACCATCTGACGGTTCCTCTCCGGGTCGATACGTATGCCGAGGAACTCCAGACCGGCACAGCTGTTCTCTCTCACCGAGACATCGTTCTCGCCGATACCACCGGTGAACACCAGCACATCCAGTCCTCCCAGGGCGGCAGCATAGGCCCCGATATATTTCCTGATGCGGTAGACGTATGTCTCCAGTGCCAGGACGGCACGTTCGTTGCCCTCCCTGGCGGCCTGCTCGATGTCCCGCATATCGGAGGAGACCCCCGAGATACCCAGCATGCCGCTGAACTTGTTGATCAGGGTGTTGACAGCGTTGAGGGTCAGCTCCTCCTTCTGCACGATATAGGTCAGCACGCCCAGGTCCAGATCCCCCGTGCGGGTGCCCATGATCAGCCCCTCCACAGGTGTGAGACCCATAGAAGTGTCGATGGACTTACCGTCTTTGATGGCCGCCATGGAGGCACCGTTGCCCAGATGGCAGGTGATCACCTTCTTGTTGTCGAACGAACACCCCAGAAACTCACACGCCTGCCGCGAGACATAACGGTGACTCGTACCATGGAACCCGTATCTCCTGATGCCGTATTTTTTATAAAGGGTATAGGGGATGGCGTAGGTATAGGCATGGGGAGGGATGGTCTGATGGAAAGCCGTATCGAACACAGCTACCTGCGGCACTTTGGGAAGCATCTCCTGCATGGCCTCTATGCCCTTCAGGTTGGGTGGGTTGTGCAGGGGAGCCAGGTCGATGACCTCCCTGATCTGATCCAGCACCTCCGTGGTGATGAGGACGCTGCCCTTGAACTTCTCCCCTCCGTGGACCACCCGGTGTCCCACAGCATTGATCTCGTCAAAGCTCTTCAGGCTACCGTGTTTTTTGCTGACGAGCACCCCCAGGATATATTCGATCCCCTGCTGATGGTCATAGATCTCCCCTTCCAGCTTCACCTCGTCGCCGTCTTCCCTTTTGTTCTCCAGAAAAGAACCGTGCAGCCCGATCTTTTCCACCGTCCCTTTGGCCAGCACCCGCAGTTTCTCCATATCGAACAACTGGTACTTGATAGACGAGCTGCCGCAATTCATCACAATGATTTTCATACAGGCTGTATTTTATAGTTAACTCTGAATAAATATTTCGGGGCAGGTGATGGTCTCGGAGACGACCTTTCCTTTCTCATAGACATAGAACCCCTGTCCCGAGCGGCGTCCGTGGTATCCCAAACGATAGAGGCGTTTCAGTATCGGACTGGGTTTGAACTTGCGTTCCCCGAACTCCTGATACAGGTTGTTCATCCACTTGATCACCTTGTCAAGACCTATCCTGTCGGCCATCTCTAGCGGACCGAACTGCAGGCCGAAGCCCTGTTTCATGGTAGCATCTATGTTGGTGGCCGAGGCGACGCCCTCCATGAGGGTCTCACAGGCCTCGTTGATCAGGACGACGATCAGGCGTGTACTGATGTTCCCCGGGGACTCGATGAGGGGGATCACCCTTTTGCCGATGGTACGGGCAAATTTCTCGACGAACTCGACCGAGTACTGGTTGGTATGCAGGCCGCGGACCACCTCCACCACCCCGCCACTGATCACCGACGGCAGGAAGTGCAGGCCCACAGCTCTTTCAGGATGGCGGAGCACGGACGCCAGATCAGAGATGATCAGCGTGGAGGTGTTCGAGGCGAGGACCGTATCCTCCCGCACCACGGCCTCCACCTTGCGGAAGACCTCCTTGCGCATCTCCAGGCTGGTGCCGGGCTTGCGGTTGTTGATGGTCTCTATGACGATATCACAGTCGCTGATGCTCGTATAATCGACAGAGCCGTGGATACGTGAGAGGATGGCTTTTTTCTCGCTCACCGTAAGACCCCACTTGTCAATGATATCATCGAGCTTCTGGTTGAGCTCGATGAACACCTCGGCAATGCGTTCATTGGAAAGGTCGATGAACTCGACATTGATACCGTTGCGGGCCACCAGATGGGCGATCTCCTGTCCCATGTTGCCACAGCCGACGAGCCCCACTTTCTGCAGCCCTCCCTTTTTCCGCACCTTTTTCCTTAACGCATAATCTTCAATAGGTTCAACTGTCATAATAGAAATATGTTAGATTTTCAGATATTGATCCCTGCCGCCTGGTTGGCCGTGATGGCTCCCAGGTTGACGATATCCTCCACGCTGCATCCGCGTGACAGGTCATTGATGGGGGCAGCCATGCCCTGCAGTACAGGACCGATGGCTTCGGCATGGGCGAGGCGTTGTACCAGCTTGTAGCTGATGTTCCCGGAGTTCAGGTCGGGAAAGATCAGCACGTTGGCCCTGCCTGCGATGTCACTGTCCGGGGCCTTCTTCTCCCCCACGGCCGGGATGATGGCCGCGTCGGCCTGCAGCTCGCCGTCGATGGCCAGGGCGGGGTCCATCTTGCGGGCGATCTCCAGGGCTTCGGTCACCTTATCGACCACCTCATGTGAGGCACTGCCCTTGGTGGAAAAGCTCAGCATGGCCACGCGCGGCTCGAACCCTCCTATGTGGAGGGCCGTACGCGCCGAGGTGACGGCGATCTCGGCCAGCTGGGAGGCATCCGGGTCGGGGTTGACCGCACAGTCGGCAAAGACCATGATGCCGTCGTGACCAAACTCCTTATCCTTCACGATCATGAAGAATGCTCCCGACACCACGGTGATACCCGACATGGTCCTGACATACTGGAATGCCGGCCGCAACACGTTGCCCGTGGGGTTATTGGCCCCCGCCACCTCGCCGTCGGCATCACCCGCCTTGATCATCACCGGCCCCAGGTAGAGAGGGTCTTCGATCAGACGGGCCGCCTCCTCACGCGTCAGTCCTTTGTGGGCCCGCAGCTTCAGCATCAGCTCTATATATTCCTCTTTCTTCGGATGATCCTTCGGATCCACAATCGTGCACTCCTCCACATGCTGCAGTCCCAGCTTCGCAGCATGATCATGTATCTGGGCAGGATCACCAAGGAGGATCACCTCCGCCAACCCTTCGGCAGCCATGATATCCCCTGCCCGCAGGGTACGCTCTTCATAAGCCTCAGGTAAAACAATACGTTTGTGCACTTTTCGTGCCTTTTCTTTTACACTCTCTATAAAATCCATTGTATATCAGATAGTTGATTAATTTTTATATCCCTCACAAATGTAATCAAAAATCGGATGATTTCCCCCCTTTTCCAATGACTATTATCACGGAAAGTCCGGTTTTTTTGACAAATCAGGATTTTTAGCCTGTGGATTACCGGATGTTGGAAGGATTTCTATTATTTTAGTCCCCAAAAACAAGGCACATGACAGACAACCGTTTCCATGAGCTGGCTGCCCGTATTGAGGGTGATCTCTATAGCGATGAGGTGTCAAAGATCCTGTATGCCACCGATGCCTCGGAATACAGGGAGCAGCCTGTGGCCGTCACGCGTCCTGCCGGCAGGGAGGACATCAGGACGATCATGACCTTTTGCCGGGAGCAGGGCCTTCCCGTCATACCCCGTACGGCAGGCACCTCCCTCGCCGGGCAGGTGGTCGGCCGGGGGGTGGTGCTGGACGTATCCCGGTATATGACCCGCATCCTGGAGCTCAACAGGGAAGAGCACTGGATACGTGTAGAGCCGGGGGTGATCCCCGACGAGATGAACAAATACCTGGAGCCTTACGGCCTTTTTTTCGGTCCGGAGACCTCCACCTCCAACCGCTGCATGATGGCCGGCATGCTGGGCAACAACTCCTGCGGCTCCCACTCCATCCTTTACGGCATCACCCGCGACCATACCCTCGAGGTGGAATGTATCCTGAGCGACGGCAGCGAGGTGCTTTTCGGCCCCCTCATGAAAGAGGAGTTCATGGCCAGGACACGGCAGGACGACCTCGAGGGGACGATATACCGCAAGATATACGGGATCCTCTCCGACAAGGAGATACGCGAAGAGATAAGACGGCAGTATCCTCATCCCGACATCCCGCGTCGCAACAACGGCTATGCCCTCGACCTGCTGATGGACACCGATCCTTTCACCGGCAACGGCGTACCTTTCAACATGTCCAAGCTGCTGGCCGGCTCGGAAGGCACCCTGGCCGTGACCACAGCCATAAAGTTCAATCTGGTGCCTCTGCCGCCGAAAGAAAAAGGGCTGGTATG
>CAZYQV010000440.1:0-4000 GCA_964649775.1 uncultured Rikenellaceae bacterium | reverse complement strand
TACTTGTCCTGTATGGTGAGGATGGCCACGCCCAGCACGGCACAGTTGGTGGTGATCAGCGGCAGGAAGATACCCAGCGCCTGGTAGAGGTCGGGACTCACCTTCTTCAGGACGATCTCCACGAGCTGCACCAGGGCGGCGATGACCAGGATGAAGGTGATCGTCTGCATGAAGTCGATGCCCAGGGGCACCAGCACATAGTACTGGATCAGATAGGTGACGATGGTGGCCAGCACCATCACGAAAGCCACGGCGCCCGCCAGGCCCACCGAGGTCTCCAGACGCGACGAGACACCCATAAAAGGACAGATGCCCAGGAACTTGGCCAGGACGATGTTGTTGACAAAGATGGCCGAGATGATGATCACAAAATATTCCATGGTCGTATCTTTTTATGCGTTTTTCTTACTCACTTTGTTCATGATGCTGATGAGGTAGGCCAGGGCCAGGAAGGCGCCGGGGGCCAGGACGAAGAGGAGCATGCCGTCGCCCTCGATGAACTTGAAGCCCATCCACGAGCCGGCGCCCAGGATCTCGCGCACCGACCCCAGCATGAAGAGCGCCATGGTGAAGCCCAGCCCCATGCCCAGGCCGTCGATGGCCGAGGTCCAGAGGTTGTTCTTCGAGGCGAAAGCCTCGGCACGTCCCAGCACCAGACAGTTCACCACGATCAGCGGGATGAAGAGGCCCAGCTCCTTGTAGAGGGCCGGCAGGTAAGCCTGCATGGTGAGCTGCACCACCGTCACGAACGAGGCGATGATGACGATGAAGGCAGGGATACGCACCTTGTCGGGGATGAAGTTGCGCACCATCGACACCACGATATTGGACATCAGCAGCACGAAGGTGGTGGCCAGACCCATGCCCAGGCCGTTGTAGGCCGAGGTGGTGGTTCCCAGCGTGGGACACATGCCCAGCACCTGCACAAAAACGGCGTTCTCAACGACAAAGCCTTTGGTGAAGTTCTTCCATTGGTTCATTGTGCACCTCCTTTCGTAAGGTCTAAGTTTTTATAAGCCCTTTCCACGGCATCACAGAAAGCCCGCGAGCTGATCGTCGAGGCGGTGATAGCATCCACATCGCCGCCGTCCTTGGTGACCGACAGCTTAAAGGTCTTGGGGTTCTTGCCATCGAACTGCAGGGCGAAGTCCGACTTGGCCGGGTCCATCTTGTCCCCCAGGCCGGGGGTCTCGTTGTGTTCGAGGACGGCGATCTTGTTGATGGTGCCGTCGGGGAGGAAGCCCACCATGAGGCGTATCATGCCGCTGAAGCCTTTGGGGCTGAAGGTCTCCACGGCTATGCCCACGAGGGCGCTGTCCTTGCGGGCCGGGAAGAAGTAGAGGGTGTCGCCGTCGACGGCTTTCTTGTACATCTCCTGCACGGGATCGTTATCATATTCGGGCAGCACGCTGCGCAGGGCTTCGTTCTGCCGCTCCGCCTTGGCCCGGGCGATGGGCTCCTTGGTCAGCTCATAGACATACCCCAGCACCGCCGACGAGACCAGCGTCACCAGCGCCAGGGCCAGGAACATATTCAGGAATGTGGATTCTTTCTTAGCCATTTTTCTTTACCTCCCCGAACCTTTTGGGTTTGACATACATGTTGATGATGGGCACGAAGGCGTTCATGATGAGGATGGCGAACTGCACCCCTTCGGGATAGGCGCCCCACCGCCGGATGATGACCGTCAGCAGGCCTATGCCCACGCCGTACCAGATCATGCCGCGGGGGGTCATCGGCGAGGTGACGTAGTCGGTCGCCATGAAGATGGCTCCCAGCATAAGGCCTCCGGAGAGAAGATGGAAGAGGGGCGTGGCATTGTCGGCAGGGTTGATGAGCCACATCAGGCCGCTGAAAAGGAAGACCGTCACGAAGATCGTCACGGGGATATGCCAGGTGATGATCCTGCGCCAGAGAAGATAGAGGAAGCCCAGCAGCAGGGCCACGGCGGCCACCTCACCCATCGAGCCGCCCATGTGACCCATGAACATGTCGAGGTTGGCCGGCAGCTCTTTGGTCATCTGTGAGATATGCTCGCCCTGGCGCATGCCCTCCTTGAGGATGCCCAGGGGCGTGGCCCCCGTCACGGCGTCGGCGGTGGCAAAGCCTTTGGGCAGGGGCCAGGAGGTCATCTGCACGGGGAAAGAGATGAAGAGGAAGACCCTCCCCACCAGCGCCGGGTTGAAAGGGTTGGTGCCCAGCCCGCCGAAAGACATCTTGCCCACGCCGATGGCCACCAGCGCCCCTATGGCCAGGATCCACACAGGGATGTTCACCGGCAGGGTGAAGGCCAGCAGCAGACCGGTGACGATCGCCGAGCCGTCTATGAGGGTAGGCTTCTTCTTCAGCAGGAATTTGGAGATCAGATACTCAAAGAGCATGCTGAACAGGACCGACAATAACGGCACATACAAAGCCTCCCAGCCGAAGAACCACACCGAGGCGGCCCAGGCAGGCAGCAGGGCGATCACCACACCATACATCAGCTTCCGCGTGGTATCTTTCCCATGTGCGTGGGGAGACATTGAAACGGTCAGAAGTTTATCCATGGTCTATATTTTTTCCGTTATTTAACTGCCTGTTTTGCTTTCCTGATCATCTCCCCCACCCGTATCTTATCCAGCCGGATATAGTCGAGCAGAGGCCTGTCGGCAGGACACACATAGCTGCACGAGCCGCACTCGATGCAGTCCATGACGCGCTCGGTCTGCGCCCTTTCGAATTTCTGGTACACGCCGAGGTCCATCAGCAGGTAAGGCTCCAGCCCCATGGGACACACCGACACACATTTGGCGCAGCGTATGCACGGCTCCACAGGACGGCGGTGCGCCTCGCTGTCGGGGATGATCAGCACGCCGGAGGTGCCTTTGGTGACGGGGATGTCCAGCTTGGAGACAGCCTTGCCCATCATGGGTCCGCCCAGCACCACCTTGCCCGTATCCTGGGGCAGCCCGCCGGCAGCCTCTATGAGGGCCGAGATGGGTGTGCCTATGCGCACCAGGAAGTTGGAGGGCTTGGCCACCGACCTGCCCGTGACGGTCACGATGCGCTCGATGAGGGGTTTGTTCTTCTGCACCGCCTCATACGCCGCCACGGTGGTGCCCACATTGTGCACCACAGCCCCCACGTCGACGGGCAGACCGCCCGAGGGCACCTCACGGCCCGTGATGGCCTTGATGAGCTGTTTCTCACCTCCCTGCGGGTACTTGACCTTCAGCGCCTGCACGGTGATGCCCTGCTCATTGGCTGTAAGCTTTGTGAGATGATCGATGGCATCGGGCTTGTTGTTCTCGATGCCGATGACGGCTCTCTCCACGCCGAGGGCTTTCATCAGGATGCGTATGCCCACCACCAGCTCTTCGCCCCGCTCGAGCATCAGCCGGTGGTCGGCCGTGAGGTACGGCTCACACTCCACACCGTTGATGATGAGGATGTCGGCTTTCTTGCCCCTGGGGACGTTCAGCTTGACATGCGTGGGGAAGGTGGCCCCGCCCATGCCGACGATGCCGGCATCCATGATCTTCTGAATGATCTCCTCGCGCGTGGCGGTGATCTCCTTCTTCAGCGTGGTGCTGCGGTCGATGGCCGGATCCCAGTCATCACCCGCCACATCGATGATCACCGAGGTGCGCTTGTAGCCCGAGGCGTCGAACTTCTTGTCGATGCGGAACACCTTGCCCGACACGCCGGAGTGGATGTTGGCCGAGACGAAACCGCCGCTCTTGGCCAGCAGCTGGCCCACCTTCACCTCGTCGCCGCGCTGCACCACCGGCTCGGCCGGAGCACCCAGGTGCTGCACGACAGGGATGGCGATCCGCCCCGACACCGGCAGGGTCTCAATGGGACTGCCCGCCGAGAACTTGTTCTCCGGCGGATGAACACCACCTTTGGGAAATGTTTTTAACTTCTGCACAGTCGGTATGTTTTATAAAGTCTAAAAGTCAAAAAGGTCGAAAAGTCAAAAAGTATACCTCCTTCCCGCTCCACGCTCTATGCTCTA
>CAZYQV010000439.1:0-3712 GCA_964649775.1 uncultured Rikenellaceae bacterium | reverse complement strand
GCGGCACCTGAAGGGCCTCACCGGCGGAAGGGTCCTGCTGCAGCGTGACGGACTCCCTCCCGGACTGTATTTTTTCATTCTCAGTGACAGAAAAGCAAAGAGATTTGCCGGCCGCGTGGTGGTGGAGGGGGGAGATTAATGATTGAATGATTGAATGATTGAATGATACCTGCCTACCGGCAGGCAGGGAATGATAAAATGATAGAATGATAGAATGATAGAATGATAGAAACGGAAGGGGGTAGATTCCTTTCGGGCTTCAACGATCATCCTTAAAAAAAAGCCCCGGGCTTGAGGCCACGGGGCTTTTTTTATACATGTCAGGTTTCTACTGGTTGACAGGGGTCACCTGGTAGATACCTGGGTCATCTTCAATATTACTGTTGGCGTTGATCTCGGTGAAAGCGTACGGCAGGCGCTGCGGCTGCTGGGTGCCTCCCGGGTTGAGGGGGAAGGGCACGATCAGGTCGCTGTCGCTCTTGCGCAGGCGCCGTACGTCATTGAACGGTATGTAGGTGCCGAAGCAGGAGACATAACGCTCTTCGATGATCTCACGCAGCAGTGCCTGTGTGGCGCTGACGCCGTCGGGGTTCTCGATGCCGCCGTTGGCAAAGTCGGCAGCGTTGTACTGCTCGTAGAGGTAAGCGGAGTCGGCAAAGGCGGCATTGAGGAAAGCACCGCTGTTGAGCCAGTCGCGCAGGTCGTTGAGATGACCCAGCGCCGTGGCGAAGTTGACCGTGCGTGCGGCACACTCGGCCAGGATGAGCTGGTTCTCGGCATAGGTGACCATGGGCATGGGCTCCTGGGCGGCTATGATGCCCTGGTTGACGGGACCTCCCTCCTCATGGATCTCGTAATACCAGTAACGGGCATTCTCGTTGGTCTTGGCGTTGTTACGCGACCACGAGGTGTCGGGGCAGATCATGCTCATCAGGTAGCTGCCCTGGTTGCCGATGTCCCCGCCCCGTGAGCCGGCCAGGATCTCGTAGAAAAGGTTCTGGTTGCCGTTGGTGGAGTTCTCCGCAGGAGGATAAAACTTCATCGAAGCATCGTCGGAGGCAATGCCGCTCTTCGCCGCCTGGTAAGCCTTGTCATACTGCTTCATCTGCAGGTAATAACGGGCTTTCAGGGTGTTGGCTGCCTGTATCCATTTGTCCTTGTCGCCGCCGAAGTAGATGTCTTTCGCCAGGTTGCGGCTCACGCCGTTGTTCAGGTTGCTGATCCCCTCGTCGAGGAGGGTGATGGCTGCGTTGAAGACATCGATCTGGTTGTCGAAGTGCGGGTCGGCGATGTCGGGATTGGCAGCCTCCGAGTAAGGCACGTCGCCGAAGAGGGAGGCGGCGGTGCCGATGGCATGGGCCTCGAGCACCTTGGAGATGCCTACCAGCAGATCATCTTCGGGAGCCCTTTCGCGGATGGTACGCATCTGTGTGAGCACACCCACATAGATGCTGCGCCATACGCCGTTCGACTCGACGCTGGAGAGGTTGTAACCGTAGATATTGGAGTAAAGGGAGGTGTAGCCGACGAGCTGTCCGCTGTACATCCCGGCGATACGGTTGAGGTGTCCGTTCTGGACAATGATGTTGGCCAGCTGGGCCCCGGTGAGGAAGAGCTCGGCTTCCACATCGCCGGGAGTCAGCTTGTTGGGGTTGTCGTTCAGGCCCTCGACCAGATTCTCACACGATACCAGGGACATGCTTACGACAACCATCATCAGAAGGAAATATCTTGTTTTCTGCATAGCTGTATTTGTTTTCATGGTTATTATATCTTAAGCTTTTTAGTATGATATGGTGAGGGAGAACAGGATCGACCGCGTGCTGGGGTTGGTGAAATAGTCCAGTCCGAAGCCGTTGTTTACACCACTCTGATTGATCTCGGGGTCGACGCCGGGGATGTTGTCCCACAGGAAGAGGTTCCTTCCTGAAGCGGAGAACATGATGGATCCCAGCTTGGTCTTCTCCCTGAACTTGGGCGTGTTGAGCGTATAGCTGAGGGTAACCTCACGCAGGCGTGTCCAGGTGGCGTCATAGATGGCGAAGTTGTATGCCTGATTGTCGCCGAAGCCCCCGCCGATGCCGGTGCGGTACCAGCTCTCGTCGAGCAGCACGGGTCCGCCGCCGAAGTCGTGCACGTTGCCACGCACGGTCGTCCCGGCGGGGATCACATCACCCCGGAAGTTGACCAGGTCCTGGTCGAGGGTGACACGGTTGGCGGTTTCCTGTACCGTACCGAAACGGCGCAGCACCCACAGGGTGCGGGGCGAGTAGTCGCCGCCGTGGGAGTGGGCGAAGAGGATGCGGAAGGCGAAGCCTTTCCAGGTGAGGTCGGCGCCCAGGCTGCCCGTCCACTTGGGGTTGGGATCACCCAGCACGATGGGCGTGGAAGTGAGCTGCGGGAAGCCGTTGGCGTCGAGGACGAAATTGCCGTTCTCGTCGACCTGCGAGCCGGTGCCTACCAGCACACCCAGGGGCTGGCCCACAATGGCACGTGAGTCGACAGAGCCGGGAGCCAGCGTGATCGAGTTGGTGCCGGCCAGGTCGGTCACCTCGTTTCTGTTGGTAGCGAAGATACCCAGGATGTTCACTTTGAGGTTGCGCTGGTTGACAGCCAGGTAATTGGCCTCCATCTCAAAGCCGTGGTTCTTCATCGCGGCGGCGTTGGCATAGATGGTCTCAAAGCCGGAGGAGGGTGTCAGCCCTACGTTGATGAGGATGTCGTCGATGTGGTTGCTGTAGTAAGTGGCCGTGATCGAGAGGGCATCCCTGAAGAAGCGCAGGTCGGTACCGAGCTCCCACTCGGTCTTCATCTCAGGCTTCAGATCGGGGTTGCCCAGGTTGTTGTCGAGACGGAAGCCGCCACCGAAGAGGTTGACGTCCAGCGGATCGCTGTAGGAGGAGTAGGTGAAGTTGGCATCCACGAGCGTCTGGAAACGGTAGGGCGACGGCTGTACCCCCACTTTCCCCCACGAAGCACGCAGCTTGCCGAAAGAGAAGAAGTCGGAGGTGAGACCCAGGTCGGAGAACTGCCAGGCAGCATCAAAGGCGGGATAGAAGAAAGAGCCGTTGATGGAGGAGGCTGCCTCCAGACCGCCGGAGGCTGTGACGAACAGCTGGTCGAGGATGTTGAAGGTGAAAGAGTAATACCCTCTGTTCGACCGTATCTGGCGGAAATAGTTATTAAAAGTGGAAGCTTCGGCAGCAGCGTTCAGGTCGGTGGTGGGCTTGCGGGCGTTCACCTTGAAGCCCTGGATGGAGCCTGAGTTATACTGCCGCTGCCGGTCATTGATGTTCCAGCCGACGGTAGCATCCAGCTTGAGGCTGCTGGCCAGCGAGAAGTTACCGCGCAGTATAGCGTCGAAGTTGAGCTCCTGCTCGGTGATCATGTCTTCGTTCATCAGACCGTTGCGGCGGGCGCTGCCGGCCGAGTTGATGGGGAAGAAATAAAGCCTGTGGTCGCCGGAACGGTCTACGCCGCCACGCAGGGTGATGCGCAGCTGTGAGATAGGCTTGATGTTGATCTCTTCCGACATGATGAAACGGTCTACGTCCGAGGTGGCTTTCTGCTGGTGGATCGTCCACAGAGGGTTGTTATAGGTAGGGGTGGAGTTACCGAGATAACGGCGGTATCCCCTGTGATGATCGGGGTAGGCCACGCCGTTGTCGTCGTAGTAAGTGCCGTAGTAATCATGGTTGTCGAAGTCGGGCGG
>CAZYQV010000438.1:0-3108 GCA_964649775.1 uncultured Rikenellaceae bacterium | reverse complement strand
CCTCCCCCCTAAACCCTAATCCTTCTTTTTAACCTTTCGACTTTTGGACTTTTTGTCTCAGAAATGCCACCCCAGTTTCAATTCCACATAGGTCTGGACGTAATTGGAGTGGAAGAAAAAGAGCTGGTTGACGCTGAATGAGGTATTCAGCCCGAAAGGGGCGATATAGTTGATGCCGATGGGCAGCTGTGCGACGGCAGCGCTCAAATAGCTGCCGGCCAGCAGGCCGAGAAAAGGCGTGAAACCGCTGCTCGTGAAGTTTCGGTTGACATGGTACCTGCCGCCTGCCAGGAAATAAAAACCGTCCTCCAGGTCGGTGCCCACCTCCGCCACCATGGCCACCTGGGGGATGATGAAATATTCGGTGTTGAGATCAATGAATCCGCCGCCGTCTTCGGCAGCCAGGATCGCCAACCCCACGTTGATGCCGAAAGGATGCCGGAAACGGGGATTGACCTGCATCAGCTCCGTCGAGTCCCCATTGAAGAAGAGGATCTTCCGGATCTCACGCGTCTGCATCGTGATCACTGGCCCGTCGGTATACCCCTCCGGCCGGTATTGGACATATTTGTCGTTCATCTCCAGCACATGGGCACGGATCTGTTGTTTCTTGCGGGTGGTGATAAGGTCCTGGGCTTGTAGTATGGGGAAGATATTCAGGAACAGGATGGAGATAATAAAGATCTTTTTCATGATTCTCGGATTGAGCTTGGGTGATCAAAGAAAAAAGAAAATGATGAACATAACTATGAGAAAAATCTTTTTTCCTTATTTTTAGTCAAAAATTTGAACGACCATGAAAAAAATACTGAAGATCACGGGTAAGATCCTGGGCATCCTTGTTTTGTTGATCCTCCTGGCACTGTTCCTGGTGCCTGTATTGTTCAAGGGCAGGATCATGGAGATGGCCCGCACGGAGGCCAACAATGCCGTGCATGCCACGGTGGATTTTGCCGATATCAGTGTCAGCATGTTCCGTCATTTTCCTTACCTGAGTGTAGGGATGGAGGGTTTGTCCGTGGTGAACGATGAGCCCTTTGCCGGCGACACGCTGATGAGCTTCCGCACCTTCACGGTGTCGGTCAACCCGTTCGGGCTGATCGGCGGCGGGGGCATCGAGGTGCGTCAGATCCTGCTTGACCGGCCGGTGGTGCATGCCGTGGTGCTGGAGGACGGCCGGGCCAACTGGGACATCGTACCGGAGGACACCACGGCCACGGAGGAGGTGCCGGAAGATACCACCGCTTCGGAGATGCCTGCCGTAGAGGTGCAGCTCAAAGAGTTCCGTATCCGCGATGCATATATCAGCTATGACGACCGCCAGGGCAACATGTCGGCCACCCTCGACAACCTCAACTTCGTGTTGCGTGGCAAATGGGCCGGCAGCAGGGGCACCCTCTTCACCGAGACGACCATCGCCGCCGTCAACGTGGTGATGGACAAGGTGCGGTACCTGCGCAAGGCGAAGATGCGCTTCACGGCCACGCTGGGCGCCGACCTTGACAAAGGCCTCTACACCTTCAAAGAGAACGAGTTTGCCGTCAACGACCTGGTGCTGGGCTTCGACGGTACCGTGGCCATGCCGGGCGACAGCATAGAGACCGACATCTCTTTTGCCACGAAGGAGACCTCTTTCAAGTCGCTGCTCTCGATGGTGCCTGCCATCTATATGAATGATTTCGGGGACCTGAAGACACAGGGCTCCCTGGCCCTCGACGGCACGGTCAAAGGCATCTATTATGAAAAGGACGGCGACACCCTTTATCCCAATGCCACCCTCAACCTGTTGGTGAAAGATGCTTCCTTCGCCTATCCCGACCTGCCGGAGCAGGTGAAGGAGGTCAACATAGACGTGAAGGTGGTTGCCGACGGCACCCGCCCCGACAACACCACCATCGATGTCAACCGTTTCTCGTGGAAGCTGGGGGAGAACCCTTTCCGTGCCGGGTTGCATGTGCGGCATCCCGTCAGCGACCCGGAGGTGAAGGGGGATATGACCGGCCGCATCGACCTGGGCACCCTCAACGACGCCCTGGCCCTCGACAGTACGGAGATGAGCGGGGTCATCACCACCGACCTGAAGATAGCAGGCCGCATGTCGATGATCGAGCAGGAGAGATACGAAGAGTTCACCGCCGACGGCTCGGTGCAGGTGAAAGACGTGAAGGTTGTCACCCCCATGATGAAAGACCCCGTGGAGATCCCTGCGGGGACGATGCTCTTCTCGCCGCGGTATGTCGACCTGCAGGGCCTGAAGATCGTCATCGGTCCTTCGGACATGACCTTCTCGGGCAAACTGGAACAGTTCATCCCCTATGTCTTTGACAAAGGAACGGTGAAAGGCACGCTGGTCTTCACCAGTCATCATCTCGATCTGAACCGTCTGATGCCGGTGGAGGACAGCACGGCTGCGACAGAGGAGACGCTCCCGGCGGATACCCTTGCGGACACTGCCGCCGTGGTGGTGCCTGCCAACGTCGATTTCCTCCTGCAGGCCGGCATGGATGAGGTATTATACGGCGATCTGAAGGCCACCCGGGTGGGCGGAAAGATCCATGTGAAAGAACAGAAGGTGCTGTTCGAGGACCTGAGCATGACAGCCATGGGCGGGACCATGAAAATGAACGGGGTCTTCTCGACAGTGAGGCCGCAGGAGCCCTCGCTGGAGATGACGATGGACATGCTGGGGGTCAGCATCCCCGAGGTGTACCGCTCTTTCATGACGGTCAAGCAATTGCTGCCCTATGCAAAGAACATGAAAGGGACGGTGACCACGCACTTCTCTTTCTCTACCCTCCTCGACCGGGAGATGATGCCGGTGCTGAATACCCTGAATGCATATGGGAAGGTGCAGTCGAAACAGGTGACGCTCATCTCCGCCGGGGTGTTCGACAAGATCAAAGAACTGCTGAAACTGAATGATGCCTATACCAACGAGATGAAAGACCTGAACCTCTCATTCAATATTGAGGACGGCAATCTGTTGGTGAAGCCCTTCCCGGTAAAGGCGGGTCCCATCCGAATGGTGGTGAGTGGTGAGCAGGGCCTCGACCAGTCGGTAGATTATCTGCTGGATATGAAGATCCCGCGCAAGGCGCTGGGCGAGGA
>CAZYQV010000437.1:0-3065 GCA_964649775.1 uncultured Rikenellaceae bacterium | reverse complement strand
CTGTGCCGTCGGCCCAGTAGACAGCATAGCTGTGGGCGGCGATGCTGCTGCCGGGGACAAGCTCACGGATCCTGCATTTTCCCGGATTGGAAAGATCATCGGTAAGGTAGAGGTTATTCACCGTGACATCTTCATCACCGCTGTTACTGATCTCGATCCAGTCGCCGGTCATATCAGGGGCCGAGGTGGGGTAGGAACGGTTCTTGGCCATGATCTCATTGAGATGCAGGGCGTTCTCCCGACCTGTGCTGTCGAAAACGGCCACCAGCCGGAGATCATCCGTAACCGTATGGTTGAACGATGCATTGGTGGAAAAAAGGGTGTCGGAGCGTTCTTCTGTGCTTCCCAGGAGAAGGGCGTCGAAACTGATATCGGAGCTGACGGGACTCACCTGGTGGATCTCCACGGCCAATACGTTGTCCCCATCGTGTAGCAGGGATGGTGGGAGGGAAAAGGTGGTGTAAGTGTCTTCATTCTCGCCGGCGACGGCTGTCAGGGCAGCCGTATGGCTGTCGATGGTGCCGGAAGCCATATTGACACGCACTACCTCCGTGCCGTTGAGGTAAACAATAGCGCCGTCATCGTACATCATATCCAGTCTCAGACGGATGAGGCCGGAAAGGTTATTGACCGTGAAACGTGTGCGGAAATAGGTGGTGATGTATTTGTTGGAGGCATCGGGGCCGTACCCGACGACGGTGGTCTCATCGCCGTCGCCATAGCCCAGCTGGGCAGGTCCTTTTTTCCAGGAAGAGTCATCGAAGGAGGGGCTGTGCCATGCAGTGCCGGGGTCGCTGCCGTCGTCAAGGTAGTGCCAGTCGGATGCTGCCGGCAGCAACGTATCATAATGGATCCCTCCCTTGTACCATCCGGCAAAACGGTATCCGTAACGGGGGAGGGCTGTGATGAGCAGTGTCTGCCCGTCGAACCAGGTGTCCGGATGGCCGTAGTTGCGGTGAACCACTCCGTTGACCTTTATGATGCCGCCCCGGCTGCCGGCCACCGACAGCGAGATCTTCCGCGGAGCACCCAGACCGAAGTAACTGTGCAGCTCATTGAGAAGGGCCTGGGGACGTGCGGCAGCCACCTGACGCATCGTGCCGAAATAGCTATCCCATTGTTCATAGCTGGTGAGACAGGGGCCGCCGTAACCATCTTCCGACTGGATATATTCCCCGCTCCCGGGGGTCTTCCAGGCCGCCGGGTTACCCGCATCGTCCGTACTGCGCCATTTTTCAATATGCCGGGGCATGTCGTAACGGATGAGGTCATGGAGACTGTCGATCATGTGCAGGGCCCGCTCCGGGGCAAAAGAAGAGTTGAGCAGGGCGGTGAACGTGCCGATGAAATACTCGCGTCCTTTTTCGTTGCGCAGGATGGCAGTGAGGATCTCACTCTTCTCCACCGCATTGGCGATGCCACGCCCGGAAACAGTGGTGAAGGCCCCGTCGGTATCGTAGAGAAGCCACCGCCAGCGGCCGTTGGCGGTGCGGGGACGCCACAGCCGGAGATTGTTGTTGTTGTTGTAGATCCAGTCACCATGACCCGAATAGATCCCCGTCATAAAATAGTTGAGACACTCTTTTACATCCACCATATTGTTGAAACGTACCCAGTTGTCCTGTTCCTGCAGGTCATGGGTGGCCAGGAAGTCCATCATCATACGGTAGTGTTCCATGTCGCCCTTTTTGACGGTGCGATAGGATTCGATGTAGTCGATGCTGTCCTGGTCGATACCATGAAGTGTCCGGATATAGTCGGCATTGATCTTTTCGCGGATGTTTATCACGCCCCAGAAGACCCCGTTGATAAAGAGTACGGCCGGCCGGTTGGCCTGCAGGTCCTCGTCTGTCTCGTTGATGGCCAGCGATTGCAACACCGCATCCCGCAGTTTGGTCCTGGCCCATTCGTTGCCGCCGTTGCGGATGATGAACGACCGGTAACGGGTGGCCGGCCGGTCGGGGAAGAGCTTGTAATCAAGGGGCTCATAAGGATAGACGGCAAACGACTTGATGACCGCACCGCGTGTCCAGCCACCGTACACCTTCACCTGGCCGTCGGCGGAGAAACCCCGGTGGTGCTGCTCGTCGTAAAATTCTATATGTACCGGGCGCTTCCAGTCCCTGTTGAAATTGCTTTTCGGTGAGGGACCATGGCCCGTCTCCCAGCCCGTGAGGCCGTTGGTGCCTTCTACATAAAATCCGATGGAGTCGTCCCGGAAATATACCGGATCCATCGACAGGGAGATCACGGGAAGAGATATCTTTTCCCGGATAAAATAGGTGCGGGTGATGGTTTTGCTGACAAGTTTTCCGGGTTCGGTGGCTGTGGCCCGCAGGACGGTGGTGGTGGTGAGGGTGAGTGGACCCGAATATACCGGTGAGGAATTGTCGGGGACAGAACCGTCGAGGGTGTAGCGTATCACGGCTTCCCGCTGGTCGCTGAAGAGTGCTACCTGCAGGGGATGATCATAGAAACCGCCTGCGACAGAGCTCCCGGGAGGAGAAGAATGACGCAGCCAGGGGAGGGCAACGGTGCTGTTGAAACTGCCCGGCGTGGGCTGCGGGAAATAGCGGAGATCCTCACCGCCCGGCGCAGGACCGTAAGATATATCCGATGGCAGAGAAGGCCAGAGCAGACTGTCCAGGATGTTCCCTTCATAATCCGAGAGATATAATCCTCCTCCTTCCCGGGATAACTTGAAGTTCAGATGTATGGCTTTCCCGTTGTAAGAAAGACTGTCGGCCCATAACAGCAGATAGCTGCCGGGAGCCATCTGCAGGTGATAAGGGAAACGCCATTTTTTCAGATGATGACGGTCGTCGGAGAGCCAGGTGTAGGAAAGATCATATGCCGTGCCGGAAGGGTTATACAGCTCAATCCAGTCGGAGAAAGCATAGTGGTCGGGATCCATGTTGACCGTATGGTTCGAGGGCAGTATCTCGTTGATGAGGGGTGTCTGCGTGAGGCCCGGAGATGCCGGCATCAGCAGGAAGATCAGAAAAACAAAATATGTGTGTATGTCTCCTTTCAGCAAATGTCTCATTTCTTTCCCTTAGTTGCCG
>CAZYQV010000436.1:0-5787 GCA_964649775.1 uncultured Rikenellaceae bacterium | reverse complement strand
GAACACCTGGGGTTCCAGGTGCAGGCCCGTATGCTGTGGCCTATGCGTTTTGGCGGAGGCTTCTGGTGCGGTACGGGAGGCTGCGGTGTTACGGGCAGCTCTTATTCGGCTTTTGTGCAAGGGGATTTCTCAGGAGGAATTGTTTTTAAGTTTTAATTATCAAAATACATTTATCATGAAAAAAGGATTACTTTTTTTGTTGGGTCTGGCCTTCTTGATCCCTGCCTTCAGTCAGAACGGACAATCGGAAGAAGAGCTGGTTCTCTCCTATTTTAAACTGGAGAAAAAAGCCCTGGTCAGTCAGGCCATGAACCTCTCGGATGAGCAGGCCAAAGTGTTCTGGCCGATCTACAATGATTTTGAGAAAGAAGCCTCCAAACTGACACAGATGCGTATCGCTTATCTGAAAGCATATGCAGAGGAATATGAAACGATCACACCGGAAGAAGCTGATGCGATCATGAAAAAAGCGTTTGAGTATCAGAAAAAACATTTGGCTCTGGAACTTAAATATTACAAGATCCTGAAAAAGAAACTGGGGGCGCTTGTGGCCACACGTTTTATCCAGGTGGAAGAGTATATCAACACAGGGGTGAAGATGCAGTTGCTGGATGCGATACCGTTTGTCGACTGAGTGGCAGGAAAAATACAGGAAAAGGGCTTAGGCCCTTTTTTTTATGTTGTTTTTGTATCTTTTTTCATTAATCTGTTGTAAGGATTTCAGCGATTCATTACTTTGCACGGAATCACAATGCATTTACAGTCATGACACTTATCAGTTCCATTTCCGGTATCAGAGGTACGATCGGAGGAGTGCCCGGCGAGGGACTCACTCCTCCTGATCTGACAAAATTCTCGGCAGCTTATGGTACCTGGCTGAAGCGCAGGTATCCCGGTCGCAGGATCAAGGTGGTCATCGGCAGGGATGCGCGTGTCTCGGGAGAGATGGTGTGCGGTATCGTATGCAATACGCTCAATGCGCTGGGTCTCGACACACTCGAGCTGGGGATGGCTCCTACCCCTACCGTGGAGATGGCGGTGGTGATGGAGCAGGCCGAAGGAGGGATCATCATCACGGCCAGCCACAACCCTGCTCACTGGAATGCACTGAAGCTGCTGGATGATCGGGGAGAGTTCCTGACCGCGGAGGAAGGGGCGGAGGTGATGGACATCGCGGCAGCCGGATCATACACTTTCGCCTCTCTGGAAGAGATGGGCATACGTATGGTGCTGAGTGATTATCACCGCCGGCATATTGAGAAGATCCTCGAACTGCCGCTGGTCAGGAGAGAGGCGATCGCTGCTGCGCGTTTTCGTGTGGTGGTGGACGGGGTGAACTCGGTGGGCGGTTTTGCCGTGCCGGAGCTGTTGCGTGCCCTGGGAGTGCAGGATATCATCGAACTTAACTGTGAGCCCACCGGTATCTTTGCACACGATCCGGAGCCCCTCCCCAAAAACCTGGTGACCCTGGCGGAGACCGTCCGTACGGAGAAGGCCGATATGGGTATCGTGGTAGATCCTGATGTCGACAGGCTTGCTTTTGTCTGCGAGAACGGCGAGATGTTCGGCGAGGAGTATACCCTCGTGGCGGTGGCTGATTATGTGCTGAGCCACCAGCCGGGAGATACGGTCTCCAACCTCTCCTCCACGGCAGCGCTCTCCGACATCACCCGGCAATATGGGGGGGAGAGACACCTGGCTGCCGTGGGTGAGGTGAACGTGGTGCAGAAGATGAAGGAGGTGAATGCCGTCATTGGCGGTGAGGGCAACGGAGGGGTGATCTACCCTCAGCTGCATTACGGCAGGGACAGTCTTGTGGGGATCGCCCTCTTCCTCTCCCACCTGGCGGAGAAAAAAACATCACTGACCCGGCTGCGGGAAGGTTATCCTGATTATTTTATGACCAAAGACAAAATCCCCATCCCTGAGAATGTGCCGCAAGAGCAGCTGTTCGACCGTATCAGGGAGCATTTCGGGGAGTACCCGGCCAATAACATTGACGGTCTGTACGTTCAATTACCGGACGGGTGGATCCATTTCCGTAAATCGAATACCGAACCGGTGTTCAGGGTTTATATTGAGACCGGCGACAGTGAACGGTCCGGACAGCTGCGGAATGAGGTGTTGCAACTTTTCAAATAAATACCGGTTCCCGGGGAATAAACATCACTGCAGTGTTGTCAAACTGATCAGGGAGGATGTTTCCCTGTTTTCCGGGAAATATTAGATAACCGGGGTTAAATGACTGACAAATGAGCAAAAAGAAAGGAAAAAAGAAATGGCTGCTGCCTGGGGGCATTATTTTGGTGCTTGCCGTCATTATCGGTGGCCTGTGGTATTATGGAAATCGTACCAAGAAAGCCGAGAAATCGCAGATATATACGACGGTCCAACGGGGCCGTTTTGAGATACTGGTCACGGTGACCGGTGAGCTACAGGCCGAACATTCGGTGAAGATCATGGCGCCGGCGGCCCTGCGCAGCCGCAACCTACGTTTCAGCCAGATCAAGATACAGGATCTGATCCCTGAGGGTACGGTGGTCGACTCGGGGGATTATGTGGCCATGCTCGACCGCTCGGTGGCGGATAACAGCTTGAAAGACATGCTGGATGAGCTGGAGCAGCTGCAGGCCAACTATACCAAGACAAAGCTGGACACGACCATGCAGTTGCGGGGGCTCAGGGATCAGCTGATCAACCTGAGATATGCGATGGAAGAGGCGAAGATCACCCTAGAACAGTCTATCTATGAGCCACCGGCCACGATACGGCAGGCACAGATCAACCTGGACAAGGCCAAACGGGCTTTGGAGCAGGCCAAACAGAACTATGTATTGAAAGTGAAGCAGGCCGAAGCTGACATGTCGGAAGCCCAGTTCAAGCTGCGCAAGCAGCAACGCAAGATAGAGGAGATGGAGAATGTGATCAGTCATTTTGAGATCCATGCTCCCGCCGCAGGGATGGTGATCTATCAGAAAGAGTGGGGAGGACAAAAGAGGAAGGTGGGCTCCACGATCAGCCCGTGGGACCTGGTGGTAGCCACCCTGCCGGATATGTCGTCCATGCTGTCGAAGACGTACGTGAATGAGATAGATATCAGCAAGGTGAAGAAAGGTCAATACGTGCGGATAGGAGTGGATGCTTTTCCGGAAAAGAAATATACCGGTGTGGTACTGGACGTGGCCAACGTGGGGGAGCAGTTGCCCAATACCGATGCCAAAGTTTTTGAGGTGAACATCAAGCTCGACGGTAGTGATCCTATCCTGCGGCCGGCGATGACCACCAGCAACCAGATCATCACGGCTTCTTTCGACAGTGTGCTGTACATCCCCCTGGAGGCGGTTTTTGTGGAGGACAGCATCCCTTATGTATTTACCAAATCCGGGAAAAAACAGGTGGTCCTCCTGGGGCCGGAAAATGAAAATGAGGTGATCGTGGAACAGGGGTTGGAAGAGGGAGATATGTTGTTGCTCAACAGGCCGGAGAACCCGGAAAAGTATACCCTCAGCGGGGAGGAGCTGATCCCGGTGATCAAAGAGCGGGAGCAGAAGAAAAGACTGGAAGAGGAAAGGAAAAAGAGAGAAGATGCCCGCAAAGCCAAGGCGCGCAAGAAAAGGAGAGGCATGCCTCCGCGTTACGGCGGGAAAAAGAAAATGCCTGCCGGCAGAAAACCTGCGGCAGTTAAAAAAAGCGGACAGTAGATGCTTTATAATGGCAGATATTATCACGACATCGTAATCGCTGTCGAGTCGCTGATCGCCAACCGTCTGCGGTCTGTGCTGACAGCCCTGGGGATCATTTTCGGCGTGGCGGCGGTCATCAGCATGCTGGCCATCGGCAAAGGGGCCAAGCAGGAGATCCTTGAGCAGATAAAGATGGTGGGGGTCAACAACATCGTCATCACCCCCGTGATAACGGATGATGCCGGCGGAGGCAGCAGTGAGGAGGAGGGTGAGGGCAAGAAGCAGAAAAAGAAATATTCTCCCGGCCTGACACTCAAAGATGCCGAAGCCATCCGGCGGGCCATCCCTTCGATAGGGGCGATCAGTCCCGAGATATCCCTCAACTCGTTCGTGATGCTGGGCGGACGCCGCTCCCCGGCCAAGATCATCGGCGTGTCGGGCGATTATTTTGAGATCTATAACCTGCCGTTGCTGGAAGGTTCCTTTTTCAACAAATACCAGGAAGAGCATGGCGTGCCGGTGTGTATCATCGGGTACAACATACGTTCCAAGTTTTTCAGTCATGCCGACCCATTAGGGAAATATATCAAGTTCGGCAACGTGTGGCTTAAGGTGATCGGAGTGCTGGAGAAGACGGACGTGAACGTCTCGCGCTTCGAAAATACAGGCGTGAATGTGTACAACGATAATATCTATATCCCGGTGAAAACGATGCTGATGCGTTTTCAGAACCGCGCCCTGGTCAACTCCAAACTCATGCAAAACGTTACGGTCGTCAGCGGACCTTTTTTCTTTGCCATGCGCAGCTCATCGCCCGGGGGCAACACCAGTTCGAACTACCATCAGCTGGACCGGATCGTGGTGCAGGTGAAAGAGAGCGAACAGTTGCAGACCACCACCGATATCCTGAGCCGTCTTTTTAACAGAAGGCATCTGGCTGTGGATGACTATGAGATCACCGTCCCCGAGCTGTTGCTGAAGCAGCAGCAGCGCACAAAAGATATATTCAATATCGTGCTGGGGGCCATCGCCAGTATTTCGCTGATCGTTGGCGGGATAGGGATCATGAACATTATGTTTGCCAGTGTGATGGAAAGGATCAAGGAGATAGGCACACGCATGGCCATCGGAGCAAAGAAAAAAGATATCGTGATACAGTTCCTGGCTGAGGCGGTGCTGATTAGTGTCTCGGGAGGACTTATCGGGATCTTGTTGGGTATATTCCTGGCCGAGGCGATCGAGCGCATCGCCGGGGTGCTGACCATCGTCAGCCCGGGGGCGGTGCTGGTGGCCTTCACCGTGTCGGCAGCTGTGGGCGTGGTATTTGGGTATTCTCCGGCCAAAAGGGCTTCGGAGAGGGATCCCATTGAGTCGCTGCGTTACGAGTAAATGGTATTACCGGTTAATATATGATCTGCCATGAAAGAATATAGAAGTTGTTTTCGTGTCTGTTTGAGCGTTGTTCTCCTCCTCCTCTCTGTGGGGGGAAGATCCCAGGACACCATACACCTGACACTTGAGCAGGTGCTGCAGCTGGCTCACGACCAGTCACCGCAGGCGATCATGGCCAAGCATCAGTTCCGTGCCAACTACTGGTCTTTCCGCTCGTTCAAGGCCAAATACCTGCCTGCGCTGACCATGAACGCCACCCTGCCCGATTTCAGCAGAGCCTTTGAAAGGGAGTACGATTTCAATACGGGACAGGAGTATTATGTCGAAAAATTCCGGAACAATTCCACCCTGGGACTTTCCCTGACGCAGAACATCGGTCCTACGGGAGGGAGCATCTTTGTCAATACCAACCTGACACGTTTTGATGAGTTCGGGGACAACAAAAACTCCCAGTACATTACCACGCCGGTGAGCGTGGGCATCACTCAGCCGTTGTTCAACTACAATCCCCTGAAGTGGGAGAAGAAGATCGAGCCGGTGAAATACGAGGAGGCCAAAAAATCTTTTCTCGACGCCATGGAGCGGGTCAACGATCGTGCGGTCAATCTGTTCTTCAACCTGGTGCTGGCGCAGATGAACCTGGAGATTGCCAGGATGAACTATTCCAATTCGGACACTTGGTACCGCAGCGCCCAGGGCCGTTACAACATAG
>CAZYQV010000435.1:0-5422 GCA_964649775.1 uncultured Rikenellaceae bacterium | reverse complement strand
AGGGTATTTTGGCAAGGAGGATTTCTCTTTCGACGGCGACACCATCGAGACGGGACTTGACGAGCTGTTCAGTCATATCCACGGCACCCTGTCGCTCACCAATCCGCAGGTGAGGATCACCTACAGCAATGGCATAGGCATCCCTGTGGAGATCTTCACGGAGGTTACGGGTATCGACGGCGAGGGTCGTGAGCAGGCCCTCAATGCTCCGCCCATGCGGATGGAGTATCCCGCCGGCAAGGATGATCCTCCTGCCGAGGGGGCCCTGGCCTATACGCGGGACAACTCGGATATCGTTGAGATGATCGAGCTGCGGCCCCTCACTATTATTTACAGCGGAAGTGCCAGTATGAACCCCGACGGTTTCCGGGGATGGGACAATTTCGTCTCGGCGTCGGCCAGTCTTGTGGTGGGTCTGGAGGTAGAGGTGCCGCTGGAGTTCCGTATGCAGGATCTGGTCCTGCAGGACACCCTGGCGAACCCTTTTGCGGATGAGGGGAACGACACGTCCGGTTTCTCCATGCGGGACCTGGATTATCTGCTCCTTCATCTGGGTACCGACAATGGTTTCCCTCTGGATCTGTCCATCAGGATGTACCTGTACGATTCGCTCACGCACGTTGTGGAGGATTCCATCCTCTTCGACAGGATCGTGGAGGCTGCTCCCGTGGATGATCAGGGCCGGGTGACGGAGACGGTGCAGACGCAGCAGCATGTGAGGATCGAAGGCGCACAGCTGGCGGCCCTGGAGGAGGTCAATGCCCTGATCCTGTCTGTGACGTTCAACACCAGCGCCGGGGGGAGCAAGAGCGTGAAGATCTATACCGACTATGCCCTGGCGTTCCGTATGGGGGTGGCGACGACCCTGGATTATGATTTTGATGCGGGAGAGTGATCCCTGCCGCATAAGAGATAATACACCATTCGTTATGAAGATATCGCGTACATTATTGCTGCTGGTCTTCCTGACTGGCTTTCTGAGCGCCGAGAGCGGGGCACAGGAGGCGAATACCCTGTATTACATGAAGCTCCCGCAGGCCAATCTGATGAACCCAGCCAGCCAGCAATACTGTAATTTTTATATCAACCTGCCGCTGGCGGGGGGTGCCAGTGCTTCCGTGATGAGCAGCAGCATCTCTTTCAGCGATCTGGTGTTCCCGGGGACAGGGGAGTATTCCGATTCGCTGATCACGATCCTGCATCCTTCTTACAACATTGATGATTTCCTTAGCAAGCTGCACAAAAAAAACTATATCGCCCCTACCTTCACAGCCAATGTGCTGTCGTTCGGTTTCCGGGCGAAGAACCTTTATTTTCATTTTGGGGTCACGGAGAATGCATCCCTTTACCTGGGTTATCCCAGGGATATGATGACCCTTCTGTTCAAGGGCAACGCTGCTTTTGCCGGGGGTGAGGCCGATCTCTCCTCTCTGGCCATGGATGCCACCCTTTACGGCAGCTACAGTGCAGGTGTGTCGGCGCGGGTGACCGATGCCCTGTCGCTGGGTGTGCGGGCCAGGTTCCTGTCGGGGGTGGCCAACGGCTCGCTGAACAATCACGGCACGCACCTCTCTATCGACGGGGAGGACTATACGCACACCCTCGATGCCGACCTGTCCGTAGATCTCTCTGCGCCTGTGGAGGTGGTGACAGACAGTGCGGGCAATGTCACGGACATTGTGTTGCAGGATGATTTCGACAAGCCGGAGAATGTGTTGTATTATCTCTTTCATCCCGACAATCCCGGCTTTGCCTTCGATGTGGGGGCGCGGTACCGTTTCAATGAACGTTTCATGGTGGCGGCGAGTGTCCTGGACCTGGGCATGATCCGCTGGAGGAGGGATGTGAGCAATCTGATCACGCAGGGAGCGTTTGTGTTCCAGGGCCTGGATGCGAGTCCTGTTTTCAATGTATATGATACGACGACGCTGGAGGATGTGGCGGACGATCTCCTGGACTCGCTGGAGGCGGTCTTCCGGCCGCGTGTCGAACATACGGCTTACAGTACGGCTCTTTCCCCGAAGCTGTATGCCGGCGGGACCTTTCATCTCTCTCCTTCTGTCAGCCTGGGCATCCTTTCCCGTTCGGAGTTCCGTCGCAGGAACATTATCCAGTCGTTCACCTTTTCCGTCAACACTGCCGTGAAGAGGTGGCTCAATTTCACGGCTTCCTACACTTACTCGAGCCATTCGTTCAACAACGTGGGGGCGGGGCTGAGCCTGCGGGGCGGACCGATACAGTTCTACATCATGACCGACTATGTGCTGGGGTATCTCTATCCGGACACCTCCCATGCTCTGGGGGGATGGTTTGGCCTCAACCTGATCTTCGGCTGCCGCGAGCGGGTGATGGATGACCGTCCCCTGATCCGGTAATTCTCACCGGATTGTTCGCGGATAGTCAAAAAATCTCTATTTTAGCAGGGACAAACCGATCTTCCGGAAAAACCTAAGATGATGAAAAAAATATCCCTGCACACGATCTATCCCCATCTCCTGGCTGTCCTGATCTTCCTGGCGCTGACGATGGCTTATTTCAGTCCCATGTTACAGGGCGAGATGTTGAAGCAGCATGATATCTCCCAGTTCCGGGGCATGTCGAAAGAGATCAGTGATTTCCGCAAGGCGACGGGTCAGGAGCCTTTGTGGACCAACAGCATGTTCGGGGGCATGCCTGCCTATCTCATCAGCGTGGTGTACAAGGGCAACCTGTTCCGTCAGGTGGACAGGGTGGCGTTGCTGGGGCTGCCGGCGCCGGCGCGCTATTTCTTTCTTTACATGCTGGGTTTTTACTTTTTGCTGACGGCTGCTTACAAGACCCGGCCGTGGCTGGCCATTGTCGGGGCGGTGGCTTTCGGTTTTTCTTCTTATTTCCTGATCATCCTGGCTGCGGGTCATAACTCCAAGGCTCATGCTATCGGGTATATGGCGCCCCTGCTGGCGGGGGTGCTGCTCGCTTTCCGGTCGAGGCCTGTTGCCGGGGCTATCATCACCTCTTTTTTCATGGCTCTGCAGTTGCATGCCAACCATCCGCAGATCACTTATTACACGCTCCTGATCATCCTGGTGTACGGTATTGTGATGCTGGTGTATTTTTTCAGGGACCATCTCCTGCCCCGTTTTGTCAAGGTGGTGATGTTGCTGCTGGTGGCGGTGGTGCTGGCGGTGGGCACGAGCATAGCGAGTCTGTGGCTGATCAATGAATACGGCAAGGTATCCATCCGGGGCAGGTCGGAGCTGACGTTTGATCAGAAGAACAGTACCGGCGGGCTCGACAAGGACTACATCCTCAACGACTATTCTTACGGCATTGCCGAGACGATGAACCTGCTGATCCCGGACTTCATGGGCGGGGCTTCGGGAGGGTTCGGCACCAGTTCGGGCACCTACAAGATGTTGCAGGAGGCCAATGTGCCCAATGCCCGCGAGATAGCCACGCAGTATCCCCTGGCTTACTGGGGACCGCAGCGTTTCACGTCGGGGCCGGTTTATCTGGGGGCGGTGGTGATCTTTCTTTTCTTCCTGGGTCTTTTTCTGGTAAAAGGGCCTGAGAAATGGTGGATCGTGGCGGTGACGGTGCTGGCCATCCTGCTGGCGTGGGGAAAGCATTTCCGTTTCTTTTCGGAGTTCTTCATCAACTATTTTCCGGGGTACAACAAGTTCAGGACGGTCTCGATGACGCTGGTGATGGCCGAGCTGGCGGTGCCCCTGCTGGGTATCCTGGCCACCAAGAGGATCCTTGACGGGGAGGTGACGAAGGAGGAGGTGATGGCAGCCCTGAAGAAGAGCTTTCTGATCGTGGGGGGTATCACCCTGTTGTTTGCCGTGGTGCCCGGCCTGTTCCTCAACTTTTCCGCACCCATCGACGACCAGCTGCGTTCGTCCGGGTGGCCCGACAGATTTCTCTCGGCGATACGTGACGACCGCAAGCACCTGCTCACACGCGATGCCTGGCGTTCGTTCCTTTTTATCTCCCTTACGGCCCTGCTGGTCCTCGGCTTTGCATATAATAAGGTACGTCTTTCGTGGTTTTACGCTGCGCTGGTCTTCCTCGTTCTGCTGGATATGTGGGGTATCGACCGGAGGTATCTCAACAAAGACCATTTCGCCCCGAAAAAGGAGGTGAAAGAGCCTTTCCGGCCTACGGCCGCCGATCTGGAGATCCTGAAGGACAAGACCCTGGACTACCGGGTGATGAACCTGACGGTGAGCACTTTCAATGATGCCAGCACCTCTTATTTCCACAAGTCGATCGGTGGTTACCATGGTGCCAAAATGCGGCGGTACCAGGATCTGATCACTTATCAGATCAGCAAGAACAACGGGGCCGTGCTGAACATGCTCAACACCCGTTATTTTATTGTGTCGGATCAGGGCCGGCCGGTGGCGCGTTTTAACCCGGGGGCGCTCGGCAATGCCTGGTTTGTGGAGCGGTGTCGTCTGGTGGACAATGCCGATCAGGAGATCCTGGCCCTGAACGACCTGGATCCTGCCCGTGAGGCGGTGGTCAACAGGAACCAGTTCGGCTCCTTTGTCAAAGACACCGTCTTCCCTGCCGACAGCGGTGCGATGATCCGTATGCTCTCGTATGCCCCTAACCACTTGGTATATGAGTGTCAGGCATCACGACCGGCATTTGCCGTTTTTTCGGAGATCTATTACCAGCCCGGATGGGAGTCTTTTGTGGATGACGAGCCGGCAGAGCATTTCCGGGCGGATTATGTGTTGCGGGCGATGATCCTGCCGCCCGGAAAACATAAGGTGGAGTTTTTCTTCCGCCCCAAAGGGTACTATGTGGGTGACAAGATCGACCTGGCCAGCTCGGTGATCCTGTTGCTGCTGGTGATCGGAGGGGTGGTGTGGGAAGTGAGGGGAAGGATGAAGGATGATCGATGAAGAATGAAGGAGGGACGTTTGTTATTCGACGTTCTTCAGGTCGGCAGGGGTGTTGAGGTTGGTGAAGAGACGGGGGTGGTAGAAGGGCAGTGTTTCGTCCATTTTCAGAAAGAAGGCACGTGCTTCTTCGAGCAGAGCGGCCATTTTGTACTTTCCCTTTTTCAGGTTTTTCTCCATCAGGGGTACGATCTCTTTCGAGTAGTATCCGCAGAGGGGTTCGATGCGTCCGTCGGGGTGGACGGGGATCACGGCTTTTTGATCCCTTACGGTGCACAGGAGGTAGTTGAGCAGGTCACGGCTGAGGAAGGGCATATCACAGGGAATGACGATGTTGTCGCGTGAGGGAGATCTTTTCAGGGCCGCAGTGAGTCCGGCAAGAGGACCTGCTCCGGATATCTCGTCCGGCACGACAGGATAGCCGTAAGAACCGTAATCTGTGTCATTGGCCGAGATGAGGATATGATCGCACAGGGGCTCCACGAGCTCCAACGCATAGCGGATTAATGGTTTTCCGCGGAGAAGTATTT
>CAZYQV010000434.1:0-3601 GCA_964649775.1 uncultured Rikenellaceae bacterium | reverse complement strand
CCGGATCAGTCCGAAGAGCTCCTCCAGAAACCGCTCTTTGTTTTCATTGATGTATTCGATCGCTTTTTTCATTTTAGTATATGCGTAAATATGGTTCGTAGTTCGTGGTTCGTGGTTAACGAGTTTTGAGTATCGAGTATCGAGTTAGCCGGACTTTGCGAGGAGCGAGAGCGACGAAGCCTGCCTGTCGGTAGGCAGGCAACCCCATCAAACCCACCCGCGTCTTTTTCGCATTATCACTTTATCTCATTATCGCATCATCGCATTATCGCATCATCGCATTATCGCATCATCGCATTATCGCATTATCGCTTCATCGCTTCCTACCTGCCGGTAGGCAGGCATCGCTTCATCGCCCCTTCAACCCTTCGAGCTTCGAGCATCGAGCTTCCTTCCGCGCCCCTCGATACAGCCTTCGCTTCGCTCAGCCCACTCGGGGTGCGGATGGCCTTCACTCTTCGCCCCTTTCGACCTCTTCAACCTTTCAACTCATCAACTTTTCAACTCCTCAACTTCCTCCTTCATTCTTCATCCTTCCAAACTGTTCCAGATATGCTTTGGCAGCACCTTTCAGTTCTTTGTACCATTTTTTTCCAAACCGCCGTGTGAGGGCCTCCCCGAGGAACTCATACACCCGCACTTTCTTTTTCAGTCCCAGTTCCAGTGCCGGCCGGCAGTCTTTCCAGTATTCGAAGTTAACGGCGGTAAAATCCTCATATTTCTGCAGTCTTACCGGGAAGAGGTGGCACGAGACAGGTTTGCGGAAAGGGATCTTCTTTTTCTGCCAGGCCATCTCGATGGCACATTTATAGATGCCGTCCCTGTCGCGGAAAGCGTATGCACACTCCCTGCCGCCGATCAGGGGTGTGACCAGGTCGCCGTCGCTGTCGATCACCGACGTTCCTTTCTCCTCCACGGTCTTACGGCCCGCTTCCTGCATATACTCCCTGTACCGGTCGTACAGCTCCTCCAGCTGCCGGGCCTCCTCCTGTTCGAGGGGAGCGCCCGAGTCGCCGTGCACGCAGCAGACACCCTTGCATCGCTGCAGGTCGCAGACGAAATGTTTCTCGATCACGTCGAGACTGACCAGGGTATCTTCGATCTTCAGCAAAGGCGGTTCATTTGAAATGTACAAGGGCCCTGCCGGTCATCTCGGGCGGCTGGGGCAGTCCCATCAGCTTCAGGATGGTGGGAGCCACATCGGCCAGGATGCCTTTCTCCACCGTGGCCACACGGCCGGAGACCACGATGATGGGCACGGGGTTGAGCGAGTGGGCCGTATTGGGCGATCCGTCAGGGTTGACGGCATAGTCGGCATTGCCGTGGTCGGCGATGATCACCACCTCATAGCCGTGGGCCGTGGCAGCGCCCACCACCTCGCCCACACACTCGTCGACAGCCTTCACCGCCTTCTGTATGGCCTCATAGATGCCGGTATGTCCCACCATGTCGCCGTTGGCAAAGTTGAGCACCACCAGCGAGGCCTCCTCTTTCCCGAGCTCCTGCACGATGGCATCCTTCACCTCATAAGCGCTCATCTCGGGCTTCAGATCGTATGTCGCCACCTTGGGTGAGGGGATGAGGATGCGTTTCTCGCCGGGAAACTCCTCCTCACGGCCGCCGGAGAAGAAAAAGGTGACATGGGCATATTTCTCCGTCTCGGCGATGCGTATCTGCTGAAGGCCTTCTTCCGAGACCAGCTCGCCGAGGGTGTTCTTCACATTCTCCTTGTCATAAATGATGTGGATCCCCTTGAACGAGTCGTCGTAGCGGGTCATCGTCAGGTAATGCAGGGGGATGGTGTGCATGCCGTGTTCGGGCATGTCCTGCTGGGTGAGGGCGATGGTGATCTCCCGCAGGCGGTCGGTGCGGAAGTTGAAACAGACCACCACATCGCCTTCCTGTATGGTGCCGACGGGCCTGCCTTCCGCATCCGTATGGATGATGGGCCTGATGAACTCGTCGGTGACGCCTTCGTCGTAGGAGGCCTGCATGGCCGCCAGCAGGTCGGTGGCGGGCGTGCCCTTGCCATGCACCATGGCATCGTACCCCACCTTGATGCGCTCCCACCGCTTGTCACGGTCCATGGTGTAATAACGCCCCGTGATGGTGGCCACCTGCCCGTTGGAATGCTCCAGATGATCGAGCAGGTTCTTCATATAGCCGATGCCGCTGTGCGGGTCGGTATCCCGTCCGTCGGTGAGGGCATGGATGTACACCCGCTCCAGACCGTGGTCGCCGGTCATGTCACACAGCTTGTAAAGATGCCTGTCGAGGGAGTGCACCCCCCCGTCGGAGACCAGCCCGAGGAAATGCACCGCCTTGTTGTTGGCAGCAGCATATTCAAAAGCTTCCGTCAGCACAGGATTCTTCTCTATGCTGCCGTCCTCGATGGCCTTGTTGATCTTCACCAGGTCCTGATAGACGATGCGGCCGGCACCGATGTTGAGGTGCCCCACCTCCGAGTTGCCCATCTGCCCTTCGGGCAACCCCACGTTCTCGCCGCAGGTAAGCAGCGTGGCATGGGGATATTTTTCTTTCAGACCGTCCATATTGGGTGTGGGCGTGTTCCAGATCACATCTGCTTTCGAATGATCCCCCTCGCCCCATCCGTCGAGGATCATCAGCAATACTTTTTTATCCGTCATTTTTTCTGTTTTTCTATATTTTTATAATCTTATTTTCTCGGGTTTTCTATGAATCTCCCTCACAGGCAGATACCTCTCTTTCCCCCGCAGGGAGTAACCGATCACCAGCTCTTCGCCCACCAGCGCCTCCGGCAGTGTGCCCGCCTTGTCCGGACCGGCATTTTCCTTCTCAAAAAATGTCGTCACCAGCAACAATGTATCCCCTTTGGAGAATTTCGCCATCCGTTCTTTCCCCGACAGGTGAAACACCTTCACCCTGCAGGGGGTTCCATGCACATATATTTTAGTAAATGCTAAAACATTTGAATTTTTATTTGCTTTCACGCGGATCTCATAATGAACGGTGACCGGCGACTCTTTTCTTCCCGGCATATCCCGTCGCGAGGAGGCATCGATCACCTCCAGCGCCGGCCGTGAGCAGGGCAGCACTCCCAGGAACAAT
This sequence comes from uncultured Rikenellaceae bacterium, assembly GCA_964649775.1. GTDB lineage: Bacteria > Bacteroidota > Bacteroidia > Bacteroidales > VadinHA17 > DRPN01. The sequence goes on along the minus strand of CAZYQV010000434.1, from coordinate 511 downwards.
ATGAGCGTCAGTATTCTCATGCTACCTTATCAATTATAAGGAGCACAAAGTTAAGAAAAATACGGAAACAAAGGGGAAGCGGGATGCTCGAAGCTCGATGCTTGAAGCTTGAAGAAGTAGAAAGGTCGAAAAGTTAAAAAGCAAGCCTCATTATCTTCTCTCATCATCGCATCATCGCATTATCGCTTTATCTCCTCATCGCTTCATCACCTCCAGTATCTTCTCCGGCGACACGTCGGGCCAGGTGAGGGTATAGTGTGCCCGGTGGTAAAAAGGTTCCCGTTCGGCCAGTTTTTCGGTGATATACTTCAGCAGTTCCTCATCGTCCATGCCGGCGATGAGGGGGCGTTGTGCCCGCTGGTCGTACAGATTTTCCATGAGTGCGCGGGGAGGATGTTCGAGGTAGATGGTGGTGCCGGCATCCTTCATCAGTTCCATGTTGTTAAAATAGCAGGGTGCGCCGCCGCCGGTGGCGATGACGGCCTCCGCCGCCGTGGCCGCCACGCGGCGC
>CAZYQV010000433.1:0-2628 GCA_964649775.1 uncultured Rikenellaceae bacterium | reverse complement strand
GGCTGGGCGCACATACTGCTACCACCGCATATACATTGTCAAAGACCAACCCCTCGGCAGCCAGTCGGTCAAGGTTGGGGGTATGTGCCGTGGAATCACCATACATCGAAAGGGTGGGACTGATATCCTCACAGGTAAGCCACAGGATATTGGGTCGCCAGGTCTGACCGGAGAGGTCGAAAAACAACAGCAACGTAAAGAACATCAACAGGATCTTTCTCATAATTTCACGCTTTACTCAACCAACAACATAACAAATCTACTACAAATATAGCTCCTGTTATTTTTTTTCCTTTAAAAAAAAGTCATGTGCCCAGGCATGTACATCAGCTTTGGTCCATTTCTGGATCATCACTGTCACTTGTTTTGCTTCACCACTGTTAAAGATGATCTCAACAGGAGTGTATTCCACCGCGAATGACTTTTTCACGATGGGTTTCTCTTGTCCCGGCACCTTCACTTTCACAGTGATTTGATCGTCCGGGCTGGTTTTTACCCATCCTTTGAGAATATAATTTTTTCCGGGCATCACCGTCACCTCCTGTTTGATCCCCGAGGCCGGCCCGAATACGGCACATGATCCCGTATGGCTGTTGGTGCCGGCGACAGCCGTCACGGGGCCCCAGTGCATCCACCCCTGCAGGCCGTCCTCAAAGCCTCCGTTTTCTAGCAGACCACTGTCATAAAAAGAGTCCTCATCACCGGCCGGTTCCGGCAGATCGAACACCGGTGTCAGGTCATCCGGGTTCTCCAATACTTTCTGGACAGCATAATATGCCGGCTTGGCACGGAGCTCTTCGTCAAACATATAGCGATGACCATCGGTATAACGGGTGTTACCATCCTGCAGGCCCCAGGTGTTCCAGGTCACAAGTCCTTCCCCGCAGTGGCTCAGCAGCACTTTCAGGATGTTGGCATATACGATGGCCTGCTTTTCAGCAGCACGTTCATTCCAGGGATCAGGCATCTTGTAGTCAAACTCGGTGATGTGAAACGCCATCCCATGAGCATGGGACCAGCTGATCAGATCGCTCAGATACTTCAGGGCCTCGGGATCCAGCCCCACATTTTCTTTTTCTTTCAGGTGAGCCTGCCAGCCTATACCGTCGACACGATATCCTTTTTTCTTCAGGTAGAGGACTGTCTTCTTCACACGGTCCCACACGTGCGGATCCATGGCCAGATGCTGGTTATATACCAGCTTGATTGCCGGATCGGCTTTTTCCGTTGCTATCCGGAACGCTTTGTCAATGTAGAGAGGGATGCTATCCTCATTCAGTCCGATGGAGAGCCAGGGGTTTTCCCACTGGTCGGTACCTTTTTTAGGACCAAACCATTCGCCATCACGGTCGACGGTCTCATTGACCACATCCATCCATTTCACCGTCTTGTTTCCCTGGAAATGTTCACATTCTGCGGTCATATATTCAGTCATCATCTGCAGCAGCTCGCCGGGCGTGCGCCGGTCATCCCTAGCCCAGGCCGAACACTGCGGGCTCACCGGCCCGTGCAGTCGTACCACGATATTGTTTTTCTGGGCAAAACGGATGATCTTATCGATCTTGCTCCAGTCCCAGCGTTCCGGCACCGGATGCACGACACTTTGTTTGACAGCATTGGCCGGCGTAGTGTAGAGAAACTGTTCGGCCAGGAGCGTTGCTTTGGGAGTGCCCACGTCCGAATGATATATCGTCGCTCCCAGATAAAAGGAGCCGGGGGTAAAATTTTTCTTCACCAGCTGCCGCAAAGGAGTGCCTTGTGGCTTTCCGGGGACTTCCCCTGCCGTTACTGCCGGGGCAGGCGTACGTGCAGCGTTCGTACGCTGTGCATCGAGGAAAGCATGTAGTTTATCACGCATTTCTCCCGTCACGGAAGCATATTTTTTGTTTCTGGCCAGATTTCTGGTCTCCCCGGAGTCGGTCTGATAGTCGTACAGCTCGACTGCCATCAGCTGCTTATCATCTCGGGGCATTGTACTCTTATAATCCTTGTACCACTCGGTATAACGATAGCGGCGTGTACGGATGGAATAGCCCATGCCTCCTTTTCCGCCGCGTGTAGGCCATTGGGAGACAGCATAATCCTGACCCACAGTGTCGCCCCGGAAAAAGGGTGTCAGGCTCTCCCCCTGTATCTGCTTCCCTGCCTGGACACCAGCCAGCTCACATACCGTCGGGAAAATATCCACCGATTCCACAGGTGTGTCGGTGCTGCCGGGCATCATCCCCGGATCATAGATGATCAAAGGCAGACGTGTAGCCTGCTCAAAGTTGGTATGTTTGGTCCAGAGGCCGTGATCGCCCAGATGCCAGCCGTGATCGCCCCACAGGACGACGATGGTATTCTTGTCGAGACCGGTCTCTTTGAGCTTGTCCAGCAAACGACCTATCTGGGCATCTACATAGGAAACACATGCGTAATACCCGTGGAGCAGTTCCCGTTGTTTTTCTTCGGACAACAGGCCGTCTTCACCAAAAGCTTCCGGGATATCGGTATAGGAACGCAACTCAGGACTGTTGTGGTAGGCCAGCACCGGACTGCCTTTGGCATGACGCTGGAAACGGGCTTCGGGGATCTTCTCCCTGTCGTAAAGTGCCCAGTATTTCTCGGGGGCCACAAAAGGGAGAT
>CAZYQV010000432.1:0-5062 GCA_964649775.1 uncultured Rikenellaceae bacterium | reverse complement strand
TTTCATCAGCCGGATATCTTCGGTCATCAGCTCTTCACTCACCACATGACCTTTATACTGGTCGTGCTCATGACGGTCGACCCCCTTGAAGAGGACGGGCTTGCCGTTGACCAGCAGCAGGCCGTCGCGTATCTCGCTGGTGCGGAACCCCACACGGCAGCCGGTGGCCTCGGTGGTTTTTCCGCCGGCATCTTTCAGCACCAGCGCCAGGTGGTAGAGGTAAGGCTCCTCGGCCGACCATGCCTTCACCTGCTGCAGCACCCTGCTGAAGGTGACAAACTGTTTGCCTTTGCCCTGCACGTCGACGGGCTGCTCCATCTCCGCCACCGTACGGCCCCGGTCGTCGGTGAGTACCAGGGTGAGCGCGGCAGGCGTCTCTGCCTTGCGGTCACGCGAAGCATAGTTACGTATTTCCACATCGACGGTAAGATGACCGTCTTTATAGTTGTTGATCAGCGGCGCCCGGACGAAGAAGTCGCGGATGTGTGTCTTCGGCGTGGCGAAGAGGTACACGTCGCGCTCGATGCCGCTGATGCGCCAGAAGTCCTGACACTCCAGGTAGGAACCGTCGCTCCAGCGGAACACCTGCACCGCCAGCGTGTTGTTGCCCGGCTTCACATATTTTGTGATGTCCCACTCGGCAGGCGTCTTGCTGCCCTGGCTGTAGCCCACTTTCTTACCATTTACCCAGATGAACATGGCCGACTTGACCGCACCGAAATGGATGAAGATCTCCCGGCCGTCCCAGTCGGCGGGGATCTCAAAATCGCGACGGTACGACCCCACAGGGTTGTAGTCGTGCGGCACGTGCGGCGGGTCGGGCTCTTTTGTCCACTCATAAGGCTGGTTCACATAGATGGGGATGCCGTAGCCCTGCAGCTCCCAGTTGGAGGGGACGGGGATATCATCCCAGCCGCTTACATCAACAGTGGGATCCTGGAAGTCCGTGGGACGGTCTTTGGGACTCTGGACCCATAAAAATTTCCATGTACCGTTGAGCAACAGGTACCAGGGCGACTGCGAAGGATCGTTCTGCAATGCATCCTCCACCGTCGGATAGGGGTAAAGAGTGGCATGAGGAGGAGTTTTGTTGATGTCGAAGACATGCGGGTTCTCCAGCTCCGCAGGAAAGGTGTTGTCACCAGTAGTCGTACAGCCGATGGCCAGGAGAAGGGGCAGTACAAATACTGCCGGCAGGAAAGATCTTTTCATAACAGACATAGGTTTTATTCGGTAATAAGATGTTCTTAACTTGGAAACCTGCCCGGTTTCAGTGCATCAATATACAACTTTTCGGGAAAAATACGGATACCTCCGGGACACTTTTTTCATGGAAGAAAATACCTATTTAAATAGGTATAAAAATAGGTAATTAAATACCTATTTTTCTGCGGGATTGTTCTCCCAGGTATCCGCCGTGGTGGCGTTTGGCATAGTCGGCGGCGGTGAATCCGATCCTCTTCATCATCAGCACGACGAGGGTGTCACCTATGACGGTCATGACAGTGGTGGAGGTGGTAGGGGTGAGGCCCAGAGGGCATACCTCCTCCGGGCTGCCGGTGTGGATGACCACACGGGCCAGGTGGGCCAGGGGGCCTTGCGGGTTGCCGGTAATGACGATCAGCGGGATGCCGGGGTAGAGTCTTTCCGTCAGCTCGACCAGCTCCAGGATCTCGCGCGTCTTGCCCGAGTTGGAGATGAGCAGCAGCACGTCGTTGGGCTGGATCACTCCCAGATCACCGTGTTGTGCTTCGCTGGGGTGGAGGAAGACTGCCGGTGTGCCTGTCGAGGAGAAGGTGGTGGCGATGTTGATGCCTATCTGGCCGGCCTTGCCCATGCCGCTGGTGATCACCTTGCCACCCTCCTGGTGTACCCGCCGGTAGATCAGCTCCACCGCCTCGGGGAAATGACCGTTGAGCGGGATGTTGCGGATGGCTTCCGCCTCCCGCGAGAGGATATCTTTGATGACGTCTTGCATGATTGAAATGTTTATGGGTACGAAGGTAAGAATATTTTGCAGGGGCGAAAAGTCGAAGAGGTCAAAAAGGATTTGGGATGAGGGTTTAGGGGGGAGGGATTTAAGAACAAGTCTGCCTATTCTTATTCAGTCCCTACGGGACTTTGTTTCTATCATTTAATCATTCTATCATTATCCTCCACCGTCCCTACGGGACGTTTTCGAGCTTCGGACATCGAGCCCCGGTAAACCGACCTGCCTGCCACCCTGACGGGAGGTAAACCGGTAGTCAGGGAATTTGGAATTTGAGTATTGGGATTTGTCGAAGGGGCGCGGAAGGAAGGCGATGAAGCGATAAAGAGATAAAGCGATGAAGCGATGCCTGCCTCCCGGAGGGAGGAAGCGATGAAGCGATACCTGCCTGCCGCATGCAGGATGCGATAATGCGAGAAAGACGCGTATGGGGTTGATGGGGTTGTCTCCCTCCGGGAGATAAACCTCCCTGGCGGGCAGGCCCGTTCGTGAATCGTTACTCTTCCCGCTCCTCGCAATGTCAGGCTTTGTCTAAGACAGGTGCGACTTTTTAACCTTTTAACCTTTTAACTTTTCAACTCCTTCCTCTTTTTCCTATTTTAGCGGATAAATTTGTTTATATGAAAGCATTTCAGTTGACGGCACTCCGGCAGATGGAGCTGCGTGAGGTGCCGGATCCGCAGATCCGTTCCCCGCATGATGTGTTGATCCGCATGAAGGCGGTGGGGGTATGTGGTTCCGATATTCACTATTATCTCACCGGCCGTATAGGCAGCCAGGTGGTGAAGTATCCTTTCACCGTAGGTCATGAGGGTGCCGGCGAGGTGGTGGCCGTGGGTGAGGCGGTCACGCGCCTGCAGCCGGGCGATGCGGTGGCGCTCGACCCGGCGATGCCGTGCGGCGAGTGCGACCAGTGTCTGAGGGGGCGCCCCCACACCTGCCGCAACCTGAAGTTCCTCGGCACTCCCGGCCAGGCCGAAGGGTGTCTGTCTGAATATGTGGTTCTCCCCGAACATTCCTGCTTCCCCCTGCGGGAGGGCAGCTCGTACGACTGGGGCGCTTTCAGCGAACCCCTCTCCATCGGGGTGTATGCCGTGCGTCTGGCGGAGCAGGTGAAAGGAAAAAAGATAGCCATCCTCGGCAGCGGACCCATCGGCATGAGCGTGCTGTTGCCGGCACTGGCCTACGGCGCAGAAGCGGTGTATGTTACCGACAAGATCGATGCGCGTCTGACGATCGCGAAAAAGTCGGGCGCTGCCTGGATCGGCAACCCTGACAATGAGGATGTTGTGGCCGGCATCTTCAGGGAAGAGCCTCTGGGGATGGACATGGTCTTTGAGTGCTGTGGTCAGCAGGAGGCCGTCGACCAGGCAGTGCAGCTGCTCAAACCCGGGGGCAGGATCATGATCATCGGTATACCGGAGCAGGACACCTGGACCTTCCCCGTCGATGAGCTGCGCCACAAGGAGATCACCATACGCAATGTGCGGCGACAGAACGGCTGCGTGCAGGAAGCCCTCGACCTCATCGAGACGGGACGCGTGGATGTGGATCCCCTGATCACTCATCACTATTCTTTTGACCAGACACCCGAAGCCTTCGAACTGGTGGCCGGCTACCGCGACGGCGTGATGAAAGCCATAATAAATTTTGAATGATGATTGTTGAATTTTGAATGATTTTTATTAGAAGAGAATGCTGATAGCGACAAACCCTGTTCCCTGACCGTTTAACCTTTCAACTTTTCAACTTTTTAACTTTCAATCCTTCATGCATTCCGGACTCCAGATATCCTCCATCGACCTGACGATCATCGTTGTCTACCTGGCCGGCGTCCTTTTGCTGGGACTGTGGGTGGTGCGTCATCAGAAGATGACCGCCGGCAACTATTTCCTGGCAGGACGCTCGCTCAACTGGGGCTATGTGGGGGCGGCCCTTTTCGCCTCCAATATCTCCACCATCCACATGGTGGGGCTGGCGGCGGCCGGTTTCTCCGACGGCATCGTCCAGGGCAACTTCGAGTGGCTGGCACCTTTCCTCCTCATCCTGTTGGGTCTGGTCTTTGCTCCTTTTTATTTTAAGAACCGCATCTCCACGTTGCCCGAGTTCCTGGAGCGGCGTTACAACGGTCTGGCGCGTTCGCTGCTGGCCTTCCTGGCCCTCATGGGCGCCCTCTTCATGCACATAGGCATCAGTCTGTACGCCGGTGCCGTCGTCTTCGAGAACTATTTCGGCATCGATATGTGGGTCTCTATCCTGCTGATCGCCGGCATCACGGCCCTGTATACGATCATGGGCGGGCTCAAGTCGGTGGTCTTCACCGAGACGGCCCAGACGGTCATCCTCATCTTCGGCGGGGTGGTGCTGGCCGTCATGGCTGTGCTGGCCCTCGGCGACCACGGCATCCGTTCACTGGCCGACCTGCGGGACGCCGTCAGGCCCGGCCAGCTGACGCTGCTGCGCAGCTACGAGAGCTCGCCCAAGCTGCCGTGGTACTCCATCCTCCTGGGCTATCCCGTCATCGGCATCTGGTACTGGTGTGCCGACCAGACCATCGTGCAGCGTGTGCTGGGGGCACGCTCTCTCGACGATGCCCGCCGCGGGCCCGTCTTCGCCGGTTTCATCAAGATCCTCACCGTCTTTATGATGGTCATCCCCGGCATCATCGCCTATGCCCTCTTCCGCACGGAGATCAAAGACCCCAACGATACCCTGCCGGTGCTCATCGTGCGGCTGCTGCCCGTGGGCTTCATCGGCCTGCTGTCGGCAGCCCTCCTCTCGGCGCTGATGAGCACCATCGCGGCGGCGCTCAACTCGTCGGCCACACTCGTCTCGGTGGACATCGTCAAACGCCTGCGGCCGCATACCACCGATCGCCAGCAGGTGCGCATCGGCCGCTGGACAGCTGCCGTGGTGATGCTCCTGGCCATCGCCTGGTCGCCCATGATCGGACGCTTCATCAGCATCTTCGACGCCATCAACCAGATCCTGGCCGTCCTCTCGCCACCCATCGCCACGGTCTTCCTGCTGGGCGTCTTCTGGCGCCGGGGCAACGCCGCCGGCGCCGTGACG
>CAZYQV010000431.1:0-3257 GCA_964649775.1 uncultured Rikenellaceae bacterium | reverse complement strand
TTTTTCCGCGATGCCAAATTGCGCGTGGGCGGATCAGGCGGCGTATGGGAGTCCCCGCTGGCTGACACCAACTTCCTGCCTGTTGTCAATCCCTGGGTGCAGAGCCCGGTGTGCGACTGTACCTTAGACACTCTTTATTTTGATGATCATTCCATGCTCAAACATAACGGCGCATCATGGCACTGGGAGATCACTCCCGAGCCGCTGTACAAAAGCGACCCCAACGGGCGGCGCTTCAAGGTGGTCCCGGGAAATACCGGTGCTTATACGGTGACACTCACTGTGGTACAGGGAGGCCATGCCTACAAAAAGACGGTAGAAAACATGGTCTATGTGAAAAGCTGTCCTTCGGTGTATGACTGCGACAACCCGGGCAAAGTGCCGAAAAGCAATTGGTCGGTCCTCTATGTGGACAGCCAGGAGCCCGCAGCCAACGGGCAGGCCGTCCATGCCATTGATGATGATGAGTCCACCATATGGCATACACAATGGGTCCTGACCGATCCCGACCCGGAGCCGCCGCACGAGATCCAGGTGGACATGGCCGATACTTTTTATATGCACCAGTTCATCTACCTGCCGAGACAGGATAATTCCTATAACGGTACGATCAAGGATTACCGGTTTTACGTTTCCGACAGTCTCGACGGAGAAGGGAATCCCGTGTGGGGCGATCCCGTCAGTGAGGGTACATGGGAGAAAAACAAAGCACCCAAGGTGATCGATTTCTCGGGGGCTCCGCTCAAGGTACGCTATTTCCGGCTGGTTGAACTGTCGGAGGTGAACGACGGGCCATGGGCCTCTGCTTCCGAACTCTCCGTGATCGGCTGCTTCTGGGAACCGAGGGAGCCCACCGCCGTTATCCAGCCGTTGGTGGCCGAACTGAAAGCATTCCCCGTGCCGGCGGGAGACTGGCTCCACGTGCCGCTGCCTCATGGGGAACGTTTTACCTGGACCGTCTATTCGCTCTGCGGGGCCGTCGTGGACCAGGGAACGGTAGAAGGGGGAGAAAGCCAGTGGGACTATGATACTTCCGCTCTCACTCCCGGCACCTATATGATGCAGCTGCGCAATGAAGAGAACGGGATCTACAGGGTGAAATTCATGAAGATGAAGTGATGAGGAGATCATAAATGGTTGTAAAAAAAGGAAGGGATCGTTTCCCTTCCTTTTTTTATCTTTGCCTTTGCTGATAACCACAATGCCGGACCATGAACTCACTGCTCCTCGTAATTGTCGCGTTTGCCGGCTACCTGCTGGCCTACCATACTTACGGACGTTTTCTGGGGAAAAAGCTTTTCGGGCTCACCAACCGCAACCCCATGCCCTCCCATGAGCTGGAGGACGGGGTGGATTATGTCCCGACGAAGAAACAGATCATCTTCGGTCACCATTTTGCCACCATTGCCGGTCTGGGGCCCATCGTGGGGCCTGCCATCGGCATCATCTGGGGCTGGCTGCCGGTGTTGTTGTGGATCTTCTTCGGCTCTATCTTCATGGGCGGGGTGCACGACCTCTCCTCGCTGGTCATCTCTGCACGGAACAAGGGCAGGACGCTGGGGGAGCTGACGGGCGACATCATCAGTCCTTCCACACGCTATGCTTTCCAGTTCATCATGCAGTTCCTGCTGTGGGTGGTCATCTCCATCTTTGCCATGATCGTGGGCATCCTCTTCGAGATGTACCCTTCGGCGGTCTTTCCGGTGTGGATGCAGATACCCATCGCGGTGTGGCTGGGATGGCAGATCAACCGCGGCAAGCATGATCTCTTCTGGTCGCTGGTGGCTGTGGTGCTGTTGTACGTGATGGTGGTCGCCGGCGCCTATATGCCGCTGGGACTGACGCCCCTGTGGCAGCACTGGATCGCGGATGCCGCCCAGGCACGCAATATGGCTGTGGTGAGCTGGGTGGTCATCCTGCTGGTATATGTCTTCTTCGCCTCTACCATCCCCGTGCACAGGCTGTTGCAGCCGCGCGACTTCATCAATACGTGGCAACTGCTCATCGCCATGTTCCTGCTCTTCCTGGGGGTGGTGGTAGCCCATCCCGCCATCACGGCGCCGGCGGTCAACCCTGCCGCCACGGCCCCCGGCACCGACATACCCTCGCTGATGCCTTTCCTCTTCATCACCATCGCCTGCGGCGCCATCTCGGGCTTCCACTCGCTGGCCGCCTCCGGCACGACGGTCAAGCAGGTCGACCAGGAGGAGGACACTCTCTTCGTCGGCTATGGCGGCATGCTCTTCGAGAGCGTGCTGGCCCTGCTGGTGCTGGTGGCCGTGGCGGCAGGCATGGGCATGGGCATGACGGAAAACGGCCGTCTGCTCACAGGCCTCGCGGCGTACAACGAACACTATGCCTCGTGGGTCACCGCCTCGGGACTGGGGGCCAAGCTGTCGGCTTTCGTCGTGGGCGCCTCCAACCTGATGGAGAGCTACGGCATACCCGCCCGCGTGGGACAAGCCATCATCGCCGTCTTCATCGTCAGCTTCGCCGGGACGACCCTCGACTCGGCCACGCGCATACAGCGTCTTTCCCTGCAGGAGCTGCTCACACGCCGCGACGGCACCATCAGGAAACCCTTCGGTAACCGCTATGTGGCTACCTTCGTCGTGGTGGCCCTGGCCGCCCTGCTGGCTTTCTCAAGACCCGCTGCCAAAGGCGCCCTGGTCCTGTGGCCCCTCTTCGGGTCGCTCAACCAGCTGCTGGCAGCCCTCGCCCTGGCCGTCGTCACCGTATACCTCATCACCAAAAAGAAAAACTACCGGATCACTGCCATACCAATGCTCTTCGTGCTCCTTTTCACCCTCTGGTCGATGATCGAGAACCTCGTCCGCTTTGCAGGAGAAAAAGATATCCTCCTCACACTCATCTCGGCCATTATCCTGCTCCTGACCCTCTGGCTGCTCATGGCTGCCGTGATCTCTCTGTTCAGGAAGCGAGCGCCACGGATGAACACGGATTGACACGGATGAATACGGATTTACGCGGATTTACCCGGACAAAAGAAGCGTAGAGCTAACTATTAAACTTTTCAACCTTTCAACTGTTTTAACCTTTTAACCCTCCAACTTGCATGAAAGCCATCCAACTGATAAAATACGGCGATGCGGACAAGGCATTCCGTATTGCCGATCTTCCCGCACCCCGTCCGCAGGAGGGGGAGGTGCTGATACGTGTGGAGCGTTTCGGCCTTAACTTTGCCGATGTGATGTCCCGGCGTCATCTCTACCGTGATGCGCCGGCCCTGCCCTTTG
>CAZYQV010000430.1:0-3238 GCA_964649775.1 uncultured Rikenellaceae bacterium | reverse complement strand
AACTGGTCGCCCATGGCGACACCCGCATCGATAATTATTACTGGATGCGGCTGACCGATGAGCAGAAGAACGCAAAAGTGCCGGACGGGCAGACCCGCCAGGTGCTGGATTACCTGCATGCCGAGAACGATTACTGTGAGGCGGTGCTGACACCGGTAAAAGAGCTGAGGGAGAAACTGTATGATGAGATCACCGGCCGCATCAAGCCCGACGATGAGTCGGTGCCTTACCTGGAGAATGGTTATTACTATTACACCCGCTATGAGAAAGGGAAAGAGTATCCGCTCTACTGCCGCAGGAAAGGATCGCCGGATGCACCCGAGGAGGTCATGCTCAACGCCAATGAGCTGGCGGCAGGTCATGACTTTTTCCAGATCGGCGGGTGGAGCGTCAGTCCGCAGAACGACCTGCTCGTCTTTGGTGTCGACACCATCGGGCGGCGTCAGTATGTGCTGATGTTCAAGGACCTGACGACAGGAAACCTGCTGGCCGACGAGGTGCCCAACACCACCGGCGGAGCGGTATGGGCCAACGACAATAAGACCGTTTTCTATACGCGCCGTGATCCGCTCACGCTGCGGGCTCAGGAGATCTTGCGCCACAAACTGGGCTCCCCGACGGAGAAAGACCCTTCGGTCTATTTTGAGAAAGACGAGACCTTCAGAACCGGTATCTTCAAGACCAAAAGCAGAAAATATCTGATGATCTGGTCGAACCAGACCCTATCCACCGAGTTCCGCTACCTTGACGCCGCCCATCCCGAGGGGTCGTTCCGTGTGATACAGCCAAGGAAAAGGAACCTGGAATATTCGGTTGAACATTTCGGCAACTATTTTTATATCCGCACCAATGCCGGCGGGGCGAAGAACTTCAAGCTGATGCGCACGCCGGTGTCTGCCCCTTCCATGCGGCACTGGAAGGAGGTCTTCCCCTATGACAGCACGGTCTTCCTCAGCAGTTTCGATATCTTCCGCGACTACCTGGTGCTCTCGGTCAGGGTGAAGGGCCTGACGGAGCTGCGTGTCGTCCCCTGGAAAGATCCTTCCAAAGCATGGTATATTGCTTACGATGAGCCGGCCTATGTGGTGAGCCCTTCCGCCAACCCGGAGATCAACACTTCCCTGCTGCGTTTTACTTATTCGTCGCTCGTGACCCCTGCCACGGTATATGATTACAACATGGAGACCCGGGAGCGGGTGCTGATGAAACAGGAAGAAGTGGTGGGAGGATATGATCCGTCGCAGTATGAGGAGCAAAGGTTGTTCGCCACAGCCTCCGACGGCACGAAAATACCTGTCTCCCTCGTTTACCGGAAAGGGCTGAAAATGGATGGCAATAACCCGGCCCTTATCTACGGTTATGGCTCATACGGATACCCGCACGACCCGTGGTTCAGCTCTGTGCGGCTGAGCCTTCTCGACAGGGGGTTCGTGTATGCCATCGCCCACGTGCGCGGCGGCGGCGAGATGGGCCGTCAGTGGTATGAGGACGGCAAGCTGCTGAAGAAAAAGAACACCTTCACCGACTTCATCGCCTGCAGCGAATACCTCGTGGACGAGAGCTATACCAACCCCGGCCTGCTGTTCGCCATGGGAGGGAGCGCCGGCGGCCTGCTCATGGGCGCCGTGGCCAACATGAGCCCCGGCCTCTACAAAGGCATCATCGCCGCCGTGCCCTTCGTCGATGTGGTCACCACCATGCTCGACGAGACCATCCCACTGACCACCTTCGAGTATGATGAGTGGGGAAACCCCCACATCAAAAAATACTATGACTATATGCTCTCCTACTCGCCGTACGACAACGTGACGGCACAGGATTATCCCGCCATGCTGGTGACCACAGGCTACTGGGACTCGCAGGTGCAGTACTGGGAACCGGCCAAATGGGTGGCCAAACTGCGGGACATGAAGACCGGCAATAATGCCCTCCTCCTGCACGTTAATTTTGATGCCGGACACGGAGGAGCCTCCGGACGCTACCGCCGCTACCGCGAAACAGCCATGGAGTACGCTTTTATGCTGATGCAGTTGGGAACGATGAAGGAAGAGGAAGTTAAAAAGTAAAAAAGTTGAAAAGTTGAAAGGTTGAAAAGTATAAACTCGTAAACTCATAAACTTATAAACTCATCAACTTTTAGAAAATAGGTATTTAAATAGGCATTTAAATAGGTATTAAAATAGGTATTTAAATAGGTAGATTGATCCTGCCTTCATGGCCAACTATCCCGCGAACATAGAAGAGAAGCTGGGCTTTCATCAGGTACGTGAGCTGATCCGTGGCAAGGTGCTTTCACCGATGGGTGAGCGGCGGGTGGAGGAGATACGTTACGACACCTCATATGAGCGTATCGTCCACAGCCTGCAGCAGACGGGAGAGTTCATGAAGCTGCTCGACGAGGGGCTTTCCTTTCCTGCCGATCATATCATCGACATGACGCCGGTGCTGGAGCGCATCACTGTAGAGGGGTCTCAGCTGACCGTGGAGGAGCTCTTCGACCTGCGGCGCTCCCTGGACACCATGCGGGCGGTGATCCGTTTTTCCGGTACACTGGAGGAGGAGCAGTATCCTTTGCTGAAGGACCTGGCGGCCCGTCTGAATGTCTATCCCTTTGTGATGGACAGCATCGACAAGGTGCTGACGTCGAAAGGGACGGTGCGTGATACCGCCTCGCCGGAGCTGAAGAAGATACGGCAGGAGCTGGCTGCCCGGAAGAAGAGCATCTCCGTGCGGCTGCAGACCATCCTGCGCAAGGCCCGTGCGGCAGGATGGGTGGAGGGTGATACGACCCTCTCCGTCCGCAACGGCCGCATGGTGATCCCCGTGCCGGCCACCCACAAGCGGAAGATCCCCGGCATCATCCTCGACGAGTCGGCCACCGGCAGGACGGTGTATATAGAGCCGTCGGAGATCGTCGAGCTGAACAACGTGATACGCAGTCTGGGCTTTGCCGAGGAGCGGGAGATAGAACATATCCTGCGGCATCTCACCGACATGTTCAGGCCTTATGTGCCTGAGCTGACCAGCTCTTACGGGGTGATGGGGCTCTTCGACCTGGTGCGTGCCAAGGCCCTTTTTGCCGGAGAGATACACGCTGTGGTGCCGGAGGTTAAGGACCGGCACGTGCTCCGCTGGCGGCAGGCCGTACATCCCCTGCTGTACCTCACCCTGCAAAAAGAGAAAAGGGAGGTGGTGCCGCTGGATATCGAACTGACCCCCCGGCAGCGCATCATCGTCA